>JBGOXY010000128.1:0-6826 GCA_041479415.1 Anaerolineae bacterium | reverse complement strand
GAAGCCTCATTCTCCTCCAGCCTGGCCTATGCGCCCAACATCAGCTGGCTTCTGCCCGATCTGCCTTTCGGGGAACGGCCGGCGGCCATCGCGCAAGCCGGTTTCTCGGCACTTGAGTTTGGGTTTCCTTCGCACGCGGACATCCCCGCTCTTGAAGTTGCCCACCGCGCGCTGGGCCTCGAGATCGTGCTATTCAACCAGGATGTGCCGGTGTGGGATGCCGCAAACCGCGGCTACTTGGTGGACCAACGGCGGCGCGCAGAATTCCAGCGGACGCTGGGCGAGGCGCTCGACATTGCCCGGCGCCTGGGCGTGCAGAAGGTCATGCTGCCCTGCGGGGTGGAGGTCGCCGAGCAGACCCGCCAGGCACAACGCGAATGCATGCTGGCCAATCTGCGGGCAGCGGCGCCGCAGGCCGAGCGAGCGGGAGTGATGCTGACGATTGAGGTGCTCAACCCCGTCGACAATCCGGGGTACTTTCTCACCTCGGCCGATGAGGCGCTGGCCATTGTGCGCGAGGTGAATCACCCGCTCGTGCGCTTCCAGCTCGACACCTACCACGTGACGGTCTTGGGCGGAGACCCGCTCCGGCTCTTGCGCGAGCAGGCGCCCTGGATTGGGCACATCCAGTTCGCGGATGTCCCCGGGCGCCACGAGCCGGGCACAGGCACGATTGATTTCGCTGCGCTGCTCGCGGCAGCTGAGCAGGCGGGCTACCGCGGGTATATTGGCTTGGAGTACATTCCGCAGGCGGCCGGCGCCCGGACGCTCGAATGGATCCCGCCCGACCGCCGGCGTTTGACCTACTGACATTCGCAACGCGTGACGAGAGGAGATATAACGATGAGTCTTTTGTTCAAGGTGACATCCGAAAGCGGCCACCAATCGGTGTTCCAGCCGGGCGAGAAGGGCATTAAATGGCTGGGGTTGGAGGTGCTGCGCCTTGCGGCCGGCGAGAAGTGGGACGGCAAGCTGGGTGCGAACGAGGAAGCAGGCTTCGTCATTCTGGGCGGCAACGCGGCGATCGCGGTGAAAGGCAAGAGCGAGGCGATATACGAGAACCTGGGCGGGCGCAACGACATGTTTTCGGGGCTGCCGACGACGGTGTATGCCCCGCGCGGAAGTTCAGTGTCGGTGAAAGCAGCCAGCAAGCTCGAGATCGCCATTGCCAAAGCGCCGTGCGACGTGGACCTGCCGGTGCGCCTGGTGAAGCCGGAGGAGGTCAAGGTGGTCTCGGCCGGCATGGCCAACTGGCGGCGCGATGTGCGGCTGCTTATCCCGCCCGGGTCGCCCATCAGCCGGCGGATGATCGTCGGTGAAACGATCAACCCGCCCGGCAACTGGTCGGGCATCCCACCGCACAAACACGACACGATCAATGCGGTGGAGAATATCCTCGAGGAGTGGTACCTCTTCAAGATCAACCCGGCCGGCGGCTACGGCATCCAGATCATGGATCACGGCGGCGAGGAGCGGGCACACATCATACACAACGACGATGTGGCGGTGCTGCTGGGCGGCTACCATCCCACCGCGGCGGCACCGGGCGTGACGGTGGGCTACCTGTGGGTGCTCTCGGGCGACGACAAGGCCTACAACATCACCACCGACCCGCGCTTCGGGTGGGTGCCGGCGGCCGAAGCGGTATTGCGCGAACTCAAACACTAGGCAGGAGTCCCTATCCATGTCGAAAGCCCCCTCTGGAATCATCCCCGCCATGGTGACGCCGCTCACGGCGGAGGACAAGATCAATGAAAAGGCGCTGCGCGGCTTGACGAACTACCTGATCGAAGGCGGCGTGCACGGCGTGTTCGCCACGGGCAGCCAGGGCGAGTTCTGGGCGCTCACTCCCGACGAAAAGCAGCGCGTGTGGGAGGTCGTGGTGGATGAGACGCGCGGGCGCGTGCCGGTGTACGCCGGCACGGTGGGCGTGACCACCCGCGAGACGATCGCCCTGACGCGTCTGGCCGAGAAGTGCACGGTGGACGCGGTTTCGATCCTCACCCCGTACTTCATCTCCCCCACCGACGACCAGCTCTTCGACCATTACAAGGCCGTGGCCGAGGCGACGAGCCTGCCGATCCTGCTCTACACCAACCCGGCGCGCACCAACGTCAAGCTATCGCCCGGTCTGGTGGCCCGGCTGTCGAAGGTGCCCAACATCGTGGGGATCAAGGACTCGAGCGGGGACTTGGAACTCTCGGCGGAATACATGCGCGTTGCGCCGCCGCCTTTCAATGTGCTGATGGGACGCGACACGCTCATCTACGGAGCTTTGCTGTACGGTGCGATGGGCGCCATCGCTGCCACGGGCAATGTGGCCCCGGCGCTGGTGGCCTCGATCTACAACAAGTTCAAGGCCGGGGACTTGGCCGGTGCACGCCAGGCGCAGGCCGATCTGGCGCCGCTGCGCCTGGCATTTGCCTGGGGCACCTTCCCGGTGGTCATCAAGGAAGCGCTCAACCTGATGGGCATGGACGCCGGACCGGCGCGAGCCCCGGTGGGCCCGCTCACCTCTGATCAGCGTGATCGTCTTAAGGGTGTGCTCAAAGAGATGAAGCTCATTCAGTAGAGCGTTGGGCCGTTGGGCCAGGAGGGGCAGTATGAAGGGCACGATGCGCGCGGTCCGCAAGATCCGCCTTGAACCAGGGTTCGACCTGGTGAAGGTGGAGATCCCGCAGATTCAACCGAACGAAGTGCTGGTGAAGATTGCCGCCACCGCATTGTGCGGCTCGGATGTCCATTTCTACAACTGGGACGAATTTGCGCAGAAGCGCATCAAGCCGCCGGTGACCATCGGCCACGAATTCTGCGGCGAGGTCGTGGAAGTAGGCAGTTCGGTGCGCGAGTACAAGCTGGGCGATTACGTCACCGCCGACAGCCACATCGTGTGCGGCACGTGCGAGGTGTGCAAGCTGGGCCTGCAGCACATCTGTCAGAACCTGAAGATCTTCGGCAACGACGTGGAAGGCAGTTACGCCGAGTACATTGCTGTGCCGGAGACCTCGTTATGGCGTTTGAGCCGCGACGTGCCGCCGTCCGTAGGCGCGGTGATGGAACCGGTGGGTGGCGCCACGCAGGCCGTGCTCATCGAGCCGGTGACCGCCAAGTCGGTGGTTATCTTCGGCGACGGGCCGATTGCCCTTTTTGGAGCGGGCGTGGCGGCAGCGGCCGGCGCGCGCAAGGTGTATTTGGTGGGCATGGTGGCCTCGCGCCTGGAGATCGCCAAACGGATGGGCGCCAACGTCACCTTCAACATCAACGATCCGCTCGACCCGGTTCAGGCCATCCTCGACGACACCCGCGGCATCGGTGCGGACGTCGTGGTGGAAATGGCCGGCGCACCGCAATCGATGAAGAATGCGTTTGCCGTGGTGCGTAAGGGCGGGCGGGTGACCACGTTCGGGTTGACGCCCAAGCCGATCGAGTTCGACATCAATTTCGCGGTGACTCTGCGCCAGGTGACCGTGCGCGGCGTGGCCGGGCGGCACATGTGGGATACGTGGAAACTCGTCGACGGCCTGATCGCCTCGGGCAAGTTTGATCCTCGGCCAGTGATCACTCACGAGCTGCCGCTGGAGGAGTTCGACAAGGGCTTCAAGCTGATGACGACCGGTGCGCGCGACGCGGGCAAGGTCATCCTGCGGCCGTAGCGGCGTGCCGGGCCGCTGCCGCATACCGATAAAGGAGTCCGACGCTATGTCTGACAACGGCAAGATCAACTACGAAGAAATCGAGATCGTGGGCGACGGCCGCGGCACGATGCGCGGCGATTACCTGCTCAACACAGACCGCCCGATGGATCGCATCCGCTGGGCGATCGAGTGCTTCCCCGAGTGGGGCAGCTTCCTTAACAAGCAAATCGAGCAGACGAAAGTCCCCAAGGGATCGTACGCCTTCTGGTGGACGGGCGGCATGGGCTTCGTGCTCAAATCCCCGGGCGGGGCTGTGCTCTTGGTCGACAACTATGCCGGCCCGGCGCACTACACCGAATACGCCTACTGCGGCGTGTGCCGCACCACCGGGTCGCCGACCATCGACTGGATGCGTCTCAACCCGCAGGTGATCGATGTTTTCGGGTTCAAGACGCTGGACGGCGTGTTCTGCAGCCACCAGCACGCCGATCACACCGACATCTACACCCTCAAAGCGGCCACCCAGACCGCCAAGTGCAACTTCTACGGGCCGCTCTCGGCGGTGGAGCGCATGCGCAATTTCAAGGTGCCCGAGGCGCGCATCCGAGTGGTCAAGCCGGGATTGAAGATCAAGATCAAGGACGCGGCGATCGAGATCTTGCCCAACTACGACCGCATCGCCACGATGACCGGCGGCCCGGGGGTCAAGGTGGAGCCCGGCGTACGGCGCCCCTTCGACGATGTGGCCTGCACCTTCTTCTTCAAGATCGGCGGCTACAACTTTTGCCATCTGGCCGACAGCCTGTTTCAGAATGCCTACGTCACCTTCAAGAAATACAAGATCGACGTGCTGAGCGTCAACATCGGCTACAACGCACCGGGCGGCACCGACAAGATGACCCCTTACGACGCCGTGCGCCTGGCCGAGGCGGCGGGCGCCAAAGTGCTGATGCCCATGCACTGGGACAACTGGGGCAACACCTCGGTCGACCCGGAAGAGGTGGTGTGGATTGCCAAGCGCCACGTGCCGGATCTCAAGATCATCATCCCGCAGTGGGGCGTCAAGTGGATCTTCCCGGCCCAGGCCGAGATCGGCAAGATGAAGTTCGACGACTGGCGTGAACGCTACCGGCCCGAGTATTCGTGGGAGTACGGCAAGCCGGCGCAAGAAGCGGCCGCCAAGCGCGGCGAGTTCGTGCCGTACTAAAGGACATCACCACGGAGAACACGGAGAGCACAGAGACCTCGAAGGGCGAACAACAGGGCTCTCGGTGGACTTTGTGGTCTCCCCGGCCTGCGCCCAGGGCAGGCCGGGGTGAGAGGAACTTGAGATGAAACGCGTTGGGTTCATCGGGTTGGGCTTGATGGGCGGGCCGATGGCGGCGAATATCGCGCGCGGCGGTTTCCCGCTCACGGTCTTCAATCGCGATGCAGCCAAAGCCGAGCCGCTGCGTGCCCTCGGCGCGCGAGTGGCCGCCAGCCCGGCCGAGGTTGCCGCCTCGAGCGACGTGCTCATCACCATGCTCAGTGATGTAAATGCGCTGCGCACGCTGGCCAACGGTCCGCAAGGGTTCCTCACGAGCGCGGCACCCGGCAAAGTGTGGATCGACATGAGTACCGTGGCACCCGCCCATTCGCGGGAGATGGCGGCCGCCGCCAATGCGGCGGGTTGGCAGATGCTGGATGCGCCTGTGGCCGGCAGCACCGGCCCGGCCAAGGAAGGCAAACTCGGCATTATGGTCGGCGGTGAGCGCGAGATCTTCGAGGCGCAGCGTGACGTGCTGAGCACGATGGGCTCGAACCTGTACTACCTGGGGCTGCAGGGCAGCGGCACGCTGGCCAAGCTGTGTGTTAACCTGCTGGTCGCGGCGCAGATGAGCTCGCTCGCGGAAGCCATGGTGCTGGCCGCCAAGGGCGGGCTCGACCTGGCGCCCCTGGGCGAGGTCATCCGCGACAGCGCGGTGTCGTCCGCGCTTATCGACCGCAAGATCGGCAACATCCTGGAGGGCCGCTACCCGGCCGCCTTCCCACTCAAGCACATGCACAAGGACGTGGGTTTGATGATCGATCAGGCCCACCTCAGCGGCACAGCCCTGCCTCTCACCGGCAGCGTGCACCAGCTGTTCACGGCAGCCAGGGCGCGCGGCTTGGGCGAGGAGGACCTTTCGGCCGTCTTCAAGCTCCTGGCCGAGTTGTCCGGGCTCGAAACACACTAGCGCGATATCCGCATTCTGGCAGGAGGGACACCCGTGAAAAACGTGGAGTACTTCGCCCCCGGGACGCTGAAGGAAGCCCTCCAGCTGCTCGGCAAACACGGGAAGGGCATGGCCGTGCTGGCAGGAGGCACGGACCTGGTGCGCAACATGAACTTGGAATATGCCTACCCCGCGAGTTTCATGTGGATCGGCCATCTCGGGTTGGAGTATGTCAAGAACGTGGATGGCCTGATTCACATCGGAGCGGCGACGCGCATGCAGACAGCCGGCGCCTCGAAACTGCTGCAGTCGAAGGCCGCCGCGCTGGCCGAGGCGGCGGGCAAGATGGCCAGCGTGCCGGTACGCTCGCTGGCCACGCTGGGCGGGAACATCTGCAACGCCTCGCCTGCCGGTGATGCCATTTGCGCCATGCTCGGCCTGGGCGCGCAGGTGCTGCTCAAGAGCACCCGCGGCCAGCGGCTGGTGCCTCTGGATAAGTTCTTTACCGGGCCGGGCAAGACGGTGCGCAAGCCGGACGAGCTGCTGATCGAAATCTTGATCAAGCCTACGGCCAAGAACGAAGGCTCGGCTTATGCCAAGGTGGGGCGGCGTCAGGCGCTGACCCTGGCTGTGCTGAATGCGGCCTCGCGCGTGAAGCGTGATTCGAAGGGCAACTGTGCCGAGGTGACTATTGCGGTCGGCGCCGCGGCACCCACGCCCTTGCGCGCGGTGAAGGCGGAAGCCGCGCTGCGCGGTAAGCCGCTCAGTGAGGCGGCCATCCGGGCCGCGGCGGAAATTGCCGCGACTGAAATCAAGCCGATCGACGACGTGCATGGCACGGCCTGGTACCGGCGCAAGCTCACCAAGGCGCTGGTGGCGCGCACGCTGCGGCGCGCGGGCGGTCTGCCGGAAGGAGAAGGTTAGCGCCATGACAACCCGAACGATCTCATTCACTCTGAACGGCCAGGCGGTGACGGTCCAGGCGCCGGTGGCCAG
>JBGOXY010000127.1:0-6840 GCA_041479415.1 Anaerolineae bacterium | reverse complement strand
GCGAGGCCGTCCGTGAAGCGTCTGGCATCCGGCGGCGATTCATCTCCGCTTCGAGGCGGTTCAGGCCGCGCCGGATTGCCGGGCGATGTGCAAGCGTTTCTCGACGATGGCGTGAACGACGCCCGCCGAATCCTTGAGCTCGACGGCATACACGCGTTCGGTCTTGGATTGTCCAGCGAGTTCAGCGCGAATGGCCTCGACGCTTTGTGGATCGATGCTGAAGGTTGCCCGAAGTGTGCTCCGCCCCGGGCGCACGAAGCGGATCGAGGCGGCCTTATCCCACACGACGTAGCTCGGGCCGAGCATGCGGATGAGCATGATCATATACACCGGGTCCACGGCGCCGTACAGGCTGCCGCCGTAGATGGTGCCGACGTAGTTGCGGGTGCGCCACGAGAGAGGCACGCGGATGCGAATCTCGGACCAGTCGCGGGCGATGTAGGTGATCCAAGCGCCCGTGCCGCGATAGGCCGGGAACAGGTTGAAGGCAACGCGCGCGAACACGGTCTGGATGGACTCGGGCATCTCGCGCTCCAATGGCCTGCGAACCGCGACCGGCTAGATTTCTTCTCTGATGAGAGCGCGCCGCGCGACGCGCTTCACTGCGGCGACACCCCGTTCCGCCGCGTCGAGATAGGGGTAGGTCTCGCCGCGCCCGATCAGCTCGCCCTTGGCGGACTTGAGGATGAAGCCGTGGCCTCCGTCGGCCGTCTGCTTGCGCTCGTAAAGTTCGTCCTGGGTTGAACTGTCGCGCATCATCTGGATGCCGCCTTGGGCGCCGGCCTTGGTCGTGTAGGTCTCGCTGGTGAGGATCGGCTCGCCATTCTCTGCCGTCAGGACGACGTGGAACTGCTTGTCGGCCGACCTCTTGAGCACGAACGATGCAGGCACGCGTGCCTCCTATGAAATGAGCAGGGTGCAAGGCGCGGTCAGGCGATCCTCGGGACCCCGTTTGCTCCGGGCGGCGCGACTTCGGCGAGAAGTGAGATGGAGACTCGAATCCGTGTGGATGAGCGGATGCAGGAGGGTTGGCTAATATACCAGGTGGGCCGGGTAAGATCTCGTTGCGAGCGATGGGCCGCCTGCAGGACGACGCGCGGCGTGTCCCGGCGATTGTTGTCAAGCCTTGTCAGGATTCCGTGTCGTCTCATCGGGTCGCTCCCGACCGGTGAGGATGGATGACGGAGCCTTGTGCGCCTGGCGTCTCTTGGGTACGGCGGATGTGCCGGGGCGGCATAACGGGCGCGCCCGATGAGAGCGCGCCCGTCTAGAGAGCCTTGCGCTTGGCAAGCCTGCACGGCAGCCCCCGCGCTTCGCCTGGCGGCGACTCGCGGGACACGCCGGGTCAAGCTTGATTTACCGTCTGGAACTAGTAGCGGCGCTCGCGCCCGCCGGATCGCCCGCCGGGGCGAGAAGAACCGCCGCGCCGGCCGCCGGGGCCGCCGGGGCCGCCAGGACCGCCACCACCACCCATTCGGTCTTCACGCGGCCGCGCCAGGTTGACCGTCAGCGTGCGGTCGGCATATTGCGTGCCGTTGAACATGCTGATGGCTTTCTGGGCCTCGGCTTCGCTGCCCATCTCCACGAACGCGAACCCCTTCGAACGGCCGGTGTCGCGATCCGTGATGAGAGTGACCGACTTGACCGCCCCCGCCTTGGCGAAGAGGGTCTGCAGATCGGTATCGCTTGTCGAGTACGAGAGGTTTCCGACGTACAGCCTGTTTTCCATGGGCAGGGTCCTGGTCTGTCCTTCCGAGGCGGCTAAACCGCCTAGCTATGCCCCTGGCGTCGGTTGGATGCATGTGCCAGAGTGCTTCCCATCATACCATGCCTTGCCGAGGGGCGCACGGGCCGGCCGCCTGCCGGCCAACCGGCCGTGGCGGGTGGGGTGGAAGGGAGGAGGCTGGCGCAGGATGTTTCCGCGAACGAGGGACGTAGCGCCAAACAGGGTCTCGCCAATTCGAGGCGCAGAGGGGAACAGGGAAGGCAATTGCCCCGGGGGTTCGCCGCGCGTCAGGGCGAGACACGCGCTAGCGACCTGGGCGTCGATGGCGGCAGGCACAGGCACGACGCACATCTCGGGGCCGATCGGGCCGCGCGCGACGGGCTCCAATTAGGACGAGCGCCTGCAAACTGACTGGCGCGCGTGGTATCGGTCGTGGCATGCGTCGATGGAGAAGTTCTTCACCGCATGGCAGAGACGTGCTTCTCCCAAGGCCGGGGGCAGGGCAATGGGCAAGGCTGGGTCGAAGACGGTCAGCCGCTGGGATGACGAACCATCGGCTCACCACACGCCCGGGATAAGCCTGAACCTGACCGAGCTGCAGAACTCCCGGTAGCCCGGCAGGCGCTCCTGGAGCGTCCGGTCTTCGAGCGCGGTGCGAACAATCATGGCCGCCGCCACGCACGCCGCGGGCACGATCGACCAGGCCGCGTCCAACATCAGCGGGGTGACGAGCATCGCCAGGATGCCCCCGGCGTAGGCCGGGTGCCGCACGATGGCATACGGCCCCGAGCGAACGACCTGATGGCCTCGCTCGGCCTGGATCCTCACCACCGCCGAAAAGAAACGGTTCGAGACCATAGCCCAACTCGAGAAGGCGTAAGCGAGGGCCAGGACCACACCACCTGTGACCTGGGTGGCCAATGCAAAGTGCGGCGGCCAGCGAAAGCGATGATCCAGACCGGCCACGAGCACGGTTGCCAGCGGGCCGGCCAGAGCCACGATGAAGACGAGCATCCGGTCCCATGCGGGCACACCCTGGACCTCGCCGGCCCGCGAGCGCTCGACAAGCATCTCGGGCGATACTTTCAACGCGATCAGCCGGCTGCCGATGACGGCCACGATGGCGAGCACAGTGTAGGCCCATGCGGCGAACCACGCGGCTTCTCCGCCCGCAAGGAGGAGGACGAGTGGGGCGAGCAGCAGGTAAGCTGCGAAGCCCAGCACCGCCTTGGCAGACACTCGCAGCCGAGGTGCAGAGGATGGGGCGGTGGGTTCAGAGTCTGCCATGGCTCACTCCGGCGGTGAAAGGCGCTCCGCTGCGGGCCTCCTGCGGGCCTGCGGATGGCCCGGCGGCCGCGCTGCGTCGAATGGATCGACGGAACCCGGAGCTCTGCCCGATCCAGCTAGCGAGTGATGTCCAACTTGCGCGAGCGATAAGAATCATAGTCGGGCAGCAGGCGGTCGTACTCGTCGTCCATGAGCGGCGATGAAATCATGAAATCGGCCGAGGCGCGATTGCAGGCGATGGGTATGTTCCACACCACGGCCATACGCAGCAGCGCCTTGACATCCGGGTCGTGCGGCATGGGCTCGAGCGGGTCCCAGAAGAAGATGAGGAAATCGATCTCCCCGTCGACGATCTTGGCGCCGACTTGCTGGTCGCCGCCGAGCGGCCCGCTTTGCAGCTTGTGGATCGGGAATCCCAGCTCGCGCTCGAGGACCTCGCCGGTCGTGCCCGTCGCATATACCTTGTGATGGGCGAGCAGAACGCGATTGAATTTGGCCCATTCGAGAAGATCGCGCTTCTTGTTGTCGTGGGCCACCAGGGCAATCTTCTTGTCGTGCTCCATCGCGATGCGTTTATCCGACATGACCCTACCCCTTCCGTATCACAGTGCCAACGCGTGACGGAGAGCAGCCTGCAGCGCGGGCGAGGATCTCGGCCCGCGGGCCCCCCTCGCGTGGGTCAACGTGTGCGACCGCTAGCGACAGACTTCTTGGGCGGAAGTTGCCTGGCGCTGTCGACGGCCTGGCGAAACCAGGCGGCGAGCGTTTTGGGCGTAGCGCATATCCGCGGGGGCAACACAACATAGTCTTTCATCGCTCGGCCGGGCATCGGTTCGAGGTGGTGCGCCCCCGCGATCTCGAGGGCCGTGGACTGACTCTCTTGAGGCAGCCGGACGAAGATGTCGTCCTGATACACTCCAACCGTCATGTAGCCATTGACGAACCCGCATGGGTAACCGAACACTTTGCGCACCGTCAATTCGGGGATCGCCTCGCACGCCTTAGCGAAGATCGTTAGTGTTGGAGCGGACGCGGCTCGAAGGGATGGCTTTCGGGCGCCGGAGCTCCGCCCGCCCGGCTTTGGCC
Organism: Anaerolineae bacterium; assembly: GCA_041479415.1. Lineage (GTDB taxonomy): Bacteria > Chloroflexota > Anaerolineae > Anaerolineales > RBG-16-64-43 > RBG-16-64-43. The sequence continues at coordinate 2,741 of JBGOXY010000127.1, read as the reverse complement.
GACCCGTGCTCTTCGTCTTCCCCACGACACGCCTCCCTTGGGCCATTTGAGTACGGCTGCCGTCGCTCGCGTAGCTTCACAAGAAGGATGAATGCGCGAATCCCTCGAAACGCCCGACGGATGCATTGTAGCGTAAGCACACCGCCTCGGGCCCCAGGACAAGAGCGGGGGCGAGCAAGGATTCCAGCCAGCCTCGCGTGCGCCAGTTGACCCTGACGGTGATGGAGCTGGAAGTTGCGGAGCAGATCGGAGTCGGCCAAATCGAGGGGACACCGGAAAGGAGGACCTACTGCGGTAGCCGCCGAGTGCAAGCCGGCGTAGATGGTGCGCCTCTTTCGGGCGGTGGGACATCAATTGCGGCCATCCCCCCGCCTGAGGGTCTTGCGTGCGCAAGGGTACGTGCAACACTCTCGAGGCTTACGCTGTGCTGGCCAGTCACGCTTCTTTACTTGGGCGGCTCGTCATCGCCCTCGACGTGTATCCGGTGAAGAAGCCGATGCGCGAGAGGCGCTACGAGGATAGCCGACAGGGCCAGGAAGACGATTCCCGCAAACAGCGCGTAGATAGAGGCAAAGACCTTGCCCAGCGGGGACGATATGGAATCCACCGGCCCCATGCCTCCCAGGATCATTGAGGCATTCAGCAGCGAATCGAGCCAGGCCAGACCAACGAGGAAGTGATATCCAAGGACCCCGAGGGCGAGCGACACGATGAGCAGTGATGCCGCAACGGCGGCATGGGAGAGCAGGCGAAGGGCGAACTCACGGCTTGAGAGCAGAGGTTGGGATCGGTGCTCATAGAGTGGCATGAGGTTCTCCTCGACTCGGCAGGGTCTCCTGGGAGAGCGGCGGGGCCCGATTACCCCTCCCGCTCACTGCGCTGCCGTCACAGCTTGCCAAACGCAACACCTTTGTAAGTCCAGCCGCAGCGGGTCACGGCCTCCTGGATGGGCTTTTTGATCTCGCGCGTGTCGAAGTGGTAGTTGTAGACCAGACCGGGCTCCAGCTTCTCGGTGAAGGCAAAGGCCTTCCCGAATTCCACCGACTGCATTTGCCCCTTGAACGCCGTAGCCGCGAGGGTTAATTTCGGCACTCCGGCTGCCCACTCCAGAGAGTACTCGCGGTCCATCGCGCGCACCTCGTGGGCCGCCTCGTCGAACTTGAGATAGATGCGGAAGACCTTTGAGAGGCCTGCCTTGGCGAATATCTCATACCAGGCGGTGTCGACGATCCTCCATTCGGCGATCAGGTCGACCTTCTCTTGCGTGCCGTCAACAAGGCGGTATGGCGCAGTCGGCCGGTTGAGGGCCAGGAGCGCGGCCGTAACCTCGGCCCTCGAGAGCGCTGGGGTTCCCGCAGCCGGCCGTTTGGTCGAGGAAAGAGAATCGAGAAAGCCCATTTCAAACCTCCCATGATCTTGCGCTGATACTTGACCCATAGAACCTGTTAATGAGAGAACTCCGTCGGTGGTTGAAAGGACTCCCGCATGGCCGTGCTTGCGTAACGAATCGCAGACGGCACCGTTTCAGCGTCGTGCGCAACCCCGCCTCTCGAACTCGCAGGGCTCCGCATGCCTGAGATGCTGACCAGACTAACTCAGGAGTAGGTCCTCCTCGCATCACGTGTGGACTCGAGCCCGGCGCATGGTGACACCTGCTACTTCGCCCCGTCGTCAAGGTTCATCATCGCCGCGTTTTCGAGGAACTTCACCACGCTGGCGTAGTCCAAGTCCCCAAAGCCGGCTACGTTCGCGGCCGTGTACACCTGATGCGCGATGGCGCTGGCGAATAGCGGCGTCTTCAGGTCGTGAGCCGCTTCCATGATGAGGTCGAAATCCTTCTGCATATATTTCAGCGCGAAGGACGGTGCGAACTGACGCTCGATCATCATGCGGCCTTTGTTCTTCAGGTGCGGGGAGCTGACAGCCGTCTCACCGAGGATTTCCAGCATCTGATTCGGATCGAGCCCGGCCTGACGGCCAAGGGTGAGCGTCTCCGCCACTGTCAGAACGGTCATTCCGATCATCAAGTTGACGATCACTTTCATGGCACTTCCGGCCCCATTGGGACCGACATGGTGAATGCGCTCACCCATGGCGAGGAAGACCGGCCTGACTGTATCCAGCGCCGCCGGATCCCCGCCGACCATGAAACCCAGCTTGGCCTCCTTGGCCGGTCCGACGGAACCTGAGACGGTGGCATCCAAAAACGCGACCCCTTTTGCCCGCGCGGCGGCGGCCATCTTTTTCGAAGCGGCGATGCCCACCGTGCTTGTGTCGATGAGAATCAATCCGGGATGTGCTCCCTCAAGTACACCGCCCGGTCCGAGAACCGCCTCCAATTCCTCCGCCACTTGCCCGATCATGGTAATGACAACATCGGATGATTTGGCAATCTCCGCGCAACTGGAGGCGACCGGGACGCCCCGCGCGGCCAGCTCGGTGGTGCGAGCAGGCACACGGTCGTAAACCGTTAGCGGGAACCCCGCCTTAAGCAGATTCTGCGTCATCGGAGTTCCCATGGCGCCGATCCCAATGAACCCCACTCGAAGTCTGCTTTCTGCCATGTCGCCTCCAGAACCAAGTGATCCGCCGGCCAACGCAAGATGACCGGGGAGGTGGGCCCCTCTCAACCCGCATCACCCGCGAGGGGGCGAAACCATCATGGGGCCCGCGTGGGCCATTCTACGCGCCTCGCCTTCAAGGGGCAACTCGCCGGTGCTGGAGCATGAGCCCCATTCGGT
>JBGOXY010000126.1:0-6854 GCA_041479415.1 Anaerolineae bacterium | reverse complement strand
GGCATCTTGCTCGCCTACATCCCGCTGGGCAAGATCCGCCATTGCCTGTACTTCTTCTTCGCACGTGCGTTCTTTGGCCAGTTCGTCGGCCGGCGCGCGGTGATTCACCCGCATGCGAGCGGCGCTTCGCCGACAACGCTGGCGGGGGAGGCAGGGCGATGAGCGACATAGTCAAGACCGCAATGGGAGTATTCGAGCGCCAGCTCGGCCGCCCGCTGGAGGCTGCGCTCGAAGTGTGTGCCCGCTGTGGTGTGTGCGCGGAGGCCTGCCACTACTTCCAGGCCGAGCCTTGTGTGGAGAACACGCCGGTTGCGCGGGGCGAAGCCTTGCGCCGGGTGTACCGCGCTGAACACGACTTCTTGGGGCGCATCGCCCCGTGGTGGGTGGGCGCAGAGAAGCTGGACGAAGCTTCGCTGGCCCGCCTGGCCGAGACTGCCTTCAGCCGCTGCACGCTCTGCCGCCGGTGCACGTTCAACTGCCCGCTGGGGGTCGACACACCGCTGATGATGCGCGCCGTGCGCGCCATGGCCACCGCGGCCGGCGTGGCGCCGGAAATCCTGGTGATGCTTGCCGACGCGGCGATCGAGAAGGGCCGGAGCCCGGAAATCTTCCGCGACATGTTCATCGAGCAAATGGCGGACCTGGAACCGGAACTGCGCCAAGCGACAGGCAATCCGCACGCACGGATCAGCGTCGAGCGATCGGGTGCGCGCGTGTTGTACGTGCCGCTGGCCGGCGTGCATACGATCCTGCCGCCGGCGATCATCTTTACTGCCGTCGGCGAAGACTGGACCCTCAGCTTGTTCGAGGCCGCCAACTACGGCGTGTTCCTGGCCGACCCCGCGCGCGCCAAGCAGATCGCAGCGCGTATCGTGGATGAGGCCAAACGCCTGGGTGTCGAGGAAGTGGTGCTGGCCGAATGCGGGCACGCCTATGCCGCGTTGCGCTGGGAAGCGCCGACCTGGTTTGGCGAAACCTTTCCCTTCCGGGTGGTCAGCCTGGTGGAAAAGATTGACACTTACCTGGCGCAGGGCCGGCTGAACCTGGATCCGCGCGCCGTTCGCGAGCGAGTCACGTATCATGACTCGTGCAACATGGCTCGCTCGGGGGGCGTGATCGAGGAACCGCGGCGCGTGCTGCGAGCCATCGCGCCCGACTTTGTTGAGATGACCCCCAACCGGCACGAGGCCTTATGCTGCGGCGGCGGCGGAGGGCTAGTCGCCCTGCCGGAGTACGAAGATCTGCGCCTGCGGGCCGGCAAGCCTAAGGCGGAACAGGTGCGACGCACGGGGGCCCGCACGGTCGTGGCAGCCTGCGAGAACTGCCGTTTGCAGTTGGGCGATCTCAACCGCCACTATGGTTTGGAGGTCGAAATCAGCGCGCTGGCGGATCTGGTTGTGCGCGCCATGCGCCCGGCGGGACTGAACGAGGAGGCCGTGTCCGTCCGCGCAGAGGCCATCGCAGCCTGACGCGCTCGACGACGAAAACCTGGAGGTCGAAATAGATCGGGCCCGCAGACGCGGGCCCAATCTTGTTCTCGAGGCGAGGAGGCGACGGTGGGAATTGAACCCACGGTGAGGGTTTTGCAGACCCTTGCCTTGCCACTTGGCGACGTCGCCGGGAAGCTTGTTGCCCGGGAATCCCCGGGCAACCGTAAGAGAGCGGGCGAGGGGATTCGAACCCCCGATCTTCTCCTTGGCAAGGAGACGTTCTACCGCTGAACCACGCCCGCAAGCCGAGCTGCGATCAGCCGGAGTGCCGAGACCCAGGATCGAACTGGGGACACCGCGATTTTCAGTCGCGTGCTCTACCAACTGAGCTATCTCGGCGAGAGTCTCAGCCCTCCGCCAGGATCGACTTGAGACGTCGCGATTCTACCTGTGCCCCAATCGATTGTCAAGCGAAACGCGTCCTCCGATGCGCTGAACGACTGCATTCCGCCCCGAGTCGCCCACGCCGGTGGCGCGATGCCGGTCGAGGACTCCCCTTCGGCTCACTGCGCCGAGGCGGTTTGCCATGCCTCGCGGACTATGCTATCATCACGCGGTGCGCCGGGTTGGCTGATTCTTCCGGCGGGACGAAGATCCAAACTGCGGCGCGGCCTCCGGCGGGGGTCGCGCGCATGCGCTTTTTGGGAGAGGGGCGGCCTGCGAGGCGCCCCGGCCGCTTGGCATGGGAGTGGACGACGTCGATGACCGATCAACCGGTTTTCCTCACCCGTGAGGGCCTCAAGCAGCTTGAGGAAGAACTCGAGTTCCTGCGCACCAAGCGACGCGCCGAGGTGGCCGAGCGCCTGCACGATGCCATGGAAGGCGGCGAGCTCATCGAGAATGCCGAATACGAGAGCGCCAAGAACGAGCAGGCCTTTGTCGAGGGGCGCATCCTGCAACTCGAAGCGATGCTCAGCAATGCCCAGGTCATTGAAAGCGGCGGACCGGAAGACGTGGTGCGGGTCGGCAGCACGGTGACCATTCAAGAAGAGGCCCAGCCGCCGGAGAAGTACACCATCGTCGGCGCCGCCGAGGCCAACCCCAAGCAGGGACGCATTTCCAACGAGTCGCCGCTCGGTCAGGCGCTGCTCAATCGCAAGCCCGGTGATGAAGTGCGGGTCAACGCGCCGGCCGGGATGCTGACCTTTCGCGTGCTCAAGATCGAATAAACGCCGCCTCGTGGGGCCGGCCCCGCGCGGAACGCCGTGCGGGGCTTTTTGATAGGCAGGGCTGTGGTTCGTCCAGGAGCCGGTTGGCATGCGTCCACTGACCGAAATCGAGCGCAACCGCATCGAGAAAATACGCCGACTGCGCGAGGCGGGGAGCGAACCCTACCCACCCCGCGCACGGCGAACGCACACAGCGGCGCAGGCGCTGGCCGCATTCGCCGCCAACCCGGAAGGCAAGACCGAAGCGGCGGTCGTCGGCCGGCTGCGTTCGATCCGTACGATGGGCAAGGCCACTTTCGCCCACCTGGAGGACGCCAGCGGCCGGCTGCAGATCTATCTGCGCGCCGACGACCTGGGGCCCGAGACGCTGCGCACCTTTGCCGAGTTGTATGACCTGGGGGACTTCATCCAGGCCGAAGGCTATTTGTTTGCCACGCGCACCGGCGAGGTGACGCTGCATGTGCGTGCGCTGGCCATGCTCGCCAAGTCGATCACCCCATTGCCTGCCGCCAAAGAAGATGAGGTGGACGGCAAGCGGGTCGTCTATTCCGCCTTCGACAACCCAGAGGCGCGCTACCGCCAGCGCTACGCCGATCTGGCGCTCAACCCTGAAGTGCGCGAGGTCTTTCGCGCGCGGGCCAAAGTGGTCGCCGCCGTGCGCTCGTTTCTCGACGGGTTGGACTTCATCGAGGTCGAGACTCCCATCTTGCAGCCCATCTACGGCGGCGCGGCGGCCCACCCGTTCGTCACTCATCACAACCAGCTCCATCAGGACCTCTACCTGCGCATCTCGTTCGAGTTGTACCTCAAGCGCCTGCTGGTGGGAGGCCTCGAGCGCGTCTACGAGATCGGCCGCGATTTCCGCAACGAGGGCGTGTCGTTCAAGCACAACCCGGAGTTCACTCAGCTCGAGTTCTACATGGCCTATGCCGACTACCGCGAGGTGATGGCTCTCGCCGAGAACCTGGTGGCCCACACGGCGCAGGCTGTGCGCGGGACCATGCGAGTTGCCTATCAGGGGCAAACGCTTGACTTTACCCCGCCCTGGCGGCGAGTGGACCTCAACCAGGCCGTGAGCGATGCCTCGGGCATCGAACTGCGGCAGCACCCGACTGCCGAAGGGCTGGCGGCAGCGATGCGTGAGCACGGGCACTTGCCCACACCCGGTGCGACGCGCGGCAAGCTCATCGAAAGCCTGCTGGCCCACTACGTCGAGCCAACCCTAGTTCAACCGACATTCGTTATCGACTACCCGCGCGATATCTCGCCGCTCGCCAAGAGCAAACCCGGCGACCCGCAGACCGTCGAGCGCTTTGAGGGATTCGTGGCGGGCATGGAACTGTGCAACGCCTTCACCGAGTTGAACGATCCCCTTGACCAGGAAGCGCGCTTCGAAGAAATGGGACGCTCTTACGGGGCAGAGGATGAGGACCGCCACCCGCTGGATGAGGACTATCTGAACGCCATGCGTTACGGCATGCCACCCAACGGCGGCTTCGGCCTGGGCCTCGACCGCTTGACGATGCTGCTCACAGACCAGGCGACGATCCGCGAGGTGATCTTGTTCCCACATCTGCGCTTACGGGAGGAGCCGCGAACATCGGCTGGCGACGATCGGACCCAACCGGAGACTCTCGGGAGAGATGAATGACCAACGCGCTGGTTGAACTCAAGGCGCATTTGGGTGAGGTCGCGGATCTCTCGGCGGCGGGCGCGGTTCTGGAGTGGGATCAGCGTACCTACATGCCGAGCGGCGGTGCGAACGCTCGCGCCCAGGCTCTGGCCACCCTGGCCGGGCTGGCTCACGAGAAAATGATTTCACAACGGACCGGCGATCTGCTTGATTCAGCCGCTGGCGAGACGAGCGCGACTGATCCCGATTCGGACGACGCGCGATTGGTGCGAGTGACCCGGCGCGAGTACGAGCGCCAGCGCCGCGTTCCGACGGCCTGGGTGGGCGAGTTCACGCGCGTCAGTTCGACTGCCACCGGTGTGTGGGAAAAGGCCAAACCCTCTTCCGACTTTGCCCTTTTCCGCCCGCACCTGGAGCGCATCGTCGCTATGCGCCGGGAATACGTCGAATTCTTCGCCCCCTACGATTCGATCTATGATCCGCTGCTTGACGGCTTCGAGCCAGGCATGAAGACGGCCGAAGTCGCGGCGGTGTTTTCGGTGTTGCGGCCGGCGCTGGTGGACCTGGTGCAGAAGATTGCCGAGCGCGCCGGCGCTGTGGACGATCGCTGCCTGCAAGGCGATTTCGACGAAGCCCGTCAGTGGGATTTCGGCGTCCAGGTGCTCAAACGCCTGGGCTACGATTTCGACCGTGGGCGGCAGGACCGCTCGGCGCATCCTTTCACAACTTCCTTCTCGCCCGACGACGTGCGCATCACGACCCGCTTCCATCGCGATTTGATCGCCTCGGCCTTGATGAGCACGGTCCACGAAGGCGGGCACGCGCTTTACTACCAGGGCATTGACCCGGCGCTGGCCCGCACACCGCTCGCCGGCGGGGCGTCGCACGGCATGCACGAGTCGCAATCGCGCATGTGGGAGAACTTGATCGGCCGCAGCCGCCCCTTCTGGAAGGTGTTCTATCCACAGTTCCAGAGGACCTTCGGGGAATTCGCCAAGGTGCCCCTCGAGACTTTCTATCGCGCGCTCAACAAGGTCACACCCTCGCTCATCCGCGTCGAGGCCGACGAGGTGACCTACAACCTGCACATCTTGTTGCGCTTCGAGCTCGAGTTGGCGCTGCTGCAGGGTGACCTGGCAGTGAAGGACTTGCCGGGCGTGTGGAACCAGAAGATGAAGGACTACCTGGGTATCCTGCCGCCTGACGACGCGCACGGCGTATTGCAGGATGTGCACTGGTCGGACGGGTCGATGGGCTACTTCCCCACTTACTCGCTGGGCAATGTGATCTCCGTTCAGCTGTTCAATGCGGCGCTCGCGCAATCGCGGAGCCTCGCGAATGATCTGGACCGCGGCGAGTACGGCTCATTGCTGGGCTGGCTGCGCGAGAACGTCCATCGCCACGGGGCCAAGTTCGAATCGCCCGAGTTGCTGCAACGCATCACCGGCGAGGCTCTGACGCCCCAGCCGTACATCCAATATCTGAAAACCAAGTTTGGGGAGATTTACGGCTTCTGATGATGCGTGTGCGCGCTGGTATGCGGCGCGTGAAGGCAATCGCAACCCGGGGCTGGCCCGGACCGCAGGGCGACTGCATTCCCGATCTAGTAGGTGGTGGCGGCATCCGCAGAGGATGCCGCCGTTTGATTCCTTGCCAGCCTCGCCCGGGCAGGTTGAGGACCGGGACGGCTCGAGCCGCTGGAACCCGCTGCAAGTGGTGACAATCACTCCTTCTCGCGAAGGGAGCCTCATGCGCCGACTCATCCAGGCCACTTCGATTGCGATTCTCCTGCTGTGTGCTGCGGCTCCGGTCGCAGCGAAGATCGATCTCAGCGTGTTTTACGCGGGCCCCGCGGGTGGGGTGCGCACCGCGCTCGAGCTGGCCGGGTTCGATCTTGTCGCCCAGCCCGAGCAGGCCAGGGTGCTAGTGCTCAACGGCGTCATGCCACGCGAAGCGAGGGTTACCGATCAGCTCGCAGCGGGCAAAGGCCTCGTGCTCATCCTGGGCCCTGAGCTCACCCAGGGTGATCTCGAATCGGTGCTTGGCGGTTCGCCGCGCGTACGCACGGCAGAGGAGCCCCTCAGCTTGGAGGCCGCTCCGGTCGCGGGGCAGGCGCAGGCGGTGGGCGTGGTGTGGAATAGCGCGCCCCAAGTACGTGCGCGCCTCGAACTGAGCGGAGCGGACCTCACTCCTCTGGCGCAGGGATATCCAGGCGATGAGCTTGTTCTCGGCGTGCGCGAAAGGGACGGCGGCGCGACCTTCGTCTTCACACCGTTTCTAAATCCCACCAGCAACCCGCAGATCCAGGAATGGGCCTACTTCAACTACCTGGTGTATGCGTTGGTGATGCGCGCCGGCGGGCTTGAGCCGTTGGGTTTCGCCGATTATCCGGGTTCACCCGTGCCGCATGCTGGGGATCGCATCGCCATTCTCGCCGCATTGGCGGTGCTTCTCGTTCTGGTAGCGCTGGCGTTCGTTGTGGTGCGGCGCTACAGCCGGGCACACCCTGAAGCGCTGGATGCGATCGTCGCCAACCGGGCGGCCTTTACGGCGCGGTCGGCG
>JBGOXY010000125.1:0-6897 GCA_041479415.1 Anaerolineae bacterium | reverse complement strand
GGCACGATACCATTGCACGGCCAAGGTCCCCTCGCCGGACTTGGCCTCCCCCAACGTAGCCTCGGCCACCGAGTCCAACGGCAGGCGAAACCCAAGTGCCCGGTGCAGATGGTCGAGCAGATCAATCGTCGGGAGTGCGGCAAGGCCCTCACCCCCGTAAGGCTCGAGCACACGATAGTCGAAGCGCAGGATGTTGTAGCCGATGACCAGGCCGGCGGAACGTAGGTGGTCAATCAGCCGGCCCGCCTCCGCCTCGGTGTAGCGGGTGTATAGGCCGCTGGTCGTGTCGAGCACTACCGCCGCCGACAATCCAAGGCGGTGGATTTGGTCCCAGCCGCCTACCTCTTCGGCCAGGAATTTGGATTCGAGATCGAAAACCAGCGTTGGGCGATCCGCGGGCATGCCGACCCACCTCGCGTGAGATGCAGCGTGTGAGAGGAGAGCGGTTCTACCGCGGCGGGTGCACGCCCCGCGTACGGCCGCGGGGCGCCGTCCGTCTCAGTTGAGCGGGACCTTGCCCGCGCCATCCACGGCGAGCACACGAAACTCGCCCAGGCCGCTCTGGAACTCAAGGTTGTCAAGCGCGTCCTCGATGAGTTGGCGCTCGCCCCCGCTGGCCGAATGCTGCAGACGCTCAAGAGCGCGGCGCGCCCGCTCCCCCCCGATCTCGCCCAACGCCCAGATCACCTGCTCGCGTATCTCGCGATCGCTGTCATTGAGCAGCTCGGTCAATTCGGGGACCGCACTTTTCAGCCCAAGAGATCCGGCAGCCCCTACGGCTTGAAAGCGGATGGCGGGAGACGGGTTGCGCAGCTCGCCGAGAACAGTCGATCCCCACAGTCGGCTGTCGGCGGTGCGCCCCATGGCCAACAAGGCACTGCCTTTCATCTCCGGCTGGGGCTCGGCGATGGCCGCGCGCAACAGATCTGGGACTTCGGTCCGCGACGAGTATCCCATCGACTCGACGGCTCGCCGTCGAACCTCGAGCGGGGCTGCGCTCTGGACGACGGCCATCAGCCCCGTCTCAATCCGCCGCCCAAGCTCGGGTCGCAGCTCTTCGAAATCGTGCAACGTGACGAAGAGCCCCAGCGCGCTGGCCGCCTGGGCGCGTACCTGCTCGGCCGGGTCGCCGGTCAGCATGCCCAAGAAGCGCTCACCCAGTTGCGCGTCCTTGCTCTCCCACAGCGATTCGATCGCGAGACGGCGAACCTCGCTGTCCTCATCATCGAGGGCTGCCCGCCCGATGGCAGCAAAATCCAGTTCGAAGTTGTCTTCGGCGGCCTCCACCATCTGCTCCAGCAGGCGCCGCCGCGCGTCGAGCGGCACGCCGTCGAAGGTCTGGCGGAAGCGGCGCGCCTGGTCGGTGTCCAGATCGGAAAACCAGTGCAGATGGGTCACTGGAACGCGGTGGTCGTCCGCGCCAAGTTCCCCCATGCCGGCTGCGAATCGTTCGGGGTTAGCCACAGCGAGCCTCAACGGGGAATGACCGGGTGAACCAGGTCCAGATAGCTGATGTAGATCATCAGCCCCAGCAACATGACAAAACCCAGCGCATGCACCGCACGCTCCCGATCCGGCGAGATGCGCCGTCCGCGCACCGCCTCGAGCAAGACAAACATCAGACGTCCGCCATCCAGAGCCGGGATGGGGAGCAGATTGCCCAGCGCCAGTGCGGTGCTGATCAACCCCATCCATTGCACCAGAATGACCCACTGACTTGTCTGTTGGGCCGTCTCAATCGTGCGCGAGGTCAGGTCGTAGAGGCCGACGATACCGATCGGTCGCGCTTCACTGGCGCTGATCGATCCCTGAATGAGGCGGGCCGGCAGCGTGAGCAGCAACCAGGCTTGCTCGCCGATGGTCTGTACGGATCGTCCGGCCGACTGAAACCAAGTGTAAGTACCCACCACCTGGGCCTGCATCTCGATGCCCATCGGGCCCTGGCCCTCCGGCCAGGCGGTGCGCGGAGTCACCTCGAACGACAACCGTTCCTGGCCGCGCTCGATCACGAGCACAAGAGGTTGACCGAGGTGCTGGTAGGTCGCATCAGCCAAATCCGCGCTCTGGTGCACCTGGCGTCCATTCACCGTGAGCACTATATCGCCCGTCTGCAGGCCGACCGTCGCAGCCGGCGCCTCCGGCACGACAGAGCGAATCACCACCCGGTCCGGCCAGCCGATCTTGAATCCGATCGTGAACACGATGAGCGCAGTCAGCAGGTTGGCGCCAACCCCGCCCAGCAATACAGCGGCGCGCACACGTTTGCTCGCGCTGGCCAGGCCGCCAGCAATGCCGGGATCATCCTCCCCCGCGGGGCGGACAAAGCCTCCGAACGGAATCGCATTGATAGTGAATTTGGTCCCGCCGCGTTCGAAGAGCGTAAACAGCCGCGGCGGATAACCGAAGCCGAATTCTTCGACCTTGACACCGGTCAGCCGGGCCACAGTGAAGTGCCCCAGTTCGTGGAGCAGGATGAGCGCGCCCAGCAACAAGATCGTCAACAGCCAGCCGGGTACCAGAGAGAACATAGGTGAGTTGACCTCGATCGAAATCCGGGAACGATTGCGGGATTATATCATCCGAGTTTCGGGATTCTTGGGATCGTCACGGGGTGCCCGCCGCGGATCACTCACCATTCACTCATCCGGCAGCGTGGGAGTGCGAGAACGGGTCAGGGAATCCGCACTGCGCCTGGTGCGGGGTGACAGACAATGACCTGGGTGACGTCCGGGATGTGAGAGAGACGGGAGACGACCTGCTCGAGTGAGGCAGTTTCACACAGGCAATGCACGTTCGGGCCCGCGTCGACCGTGAAGGCTGCCGCCAACCCGTGCGCGCGCCACTCGCGAACCTGATGCAGGATGCGCACAGTGGCGGGGAGCCAGTAGAGAAGAGACGGGCGTGAGGTCATCATCACCGCGTGCATCATCAGGCAATCCTGCTCGACGACCTCCGCCAGCTGGAGCAAGTCCTTTTCCTGGATGGCCCGCCGGCACGACTCAAGCCGCCGCGGCGCATCTTCCACGCGTGCCACTTGAAGCGGGCTGGTCGCAGCCAAGCGGTGACCTTCGCTCGAGCCCACCGATTTCGGCTCGCGGCTGACCAGCGCGATGCAATCGATCAGATCCCAGTGGGTGGAGGCGGCCAGGGAATGGGCGAAGGCCTGCTCCTCGCGCGCGCCCGTTTCGAGGGCGACGAACCCGTCGGGGATCGAACGCGCCGCGGACCCCGAGCCGAGGCGGGCGATGCGTGAGAGGTGATCCTCGGAAAGGGACAAGCCCGACGCGGCGCAGGCCGCCACCGTAAGTGCGGCAAAGGCCGAGGCGGAGGAGGCGATGCCGGTCCCGGCAGGGAAATTGCTGCGGCTGACGACTCTTGCCCGTGCGCCCTGCCCGCTCAATGCGCGAATGTGGTCGAGATGACGCACCACGCGCTCGGCGGCCGGCCCCTGGGCAGCCAGGCCGTCAATCTCGATGCTGTCGGCTGCCAAACTCGGTTCAAAGGCGACGTGGGTTGTCGTCTCAAGGCCGGAAAGGTTGAAGGAAATCGATGGGCTGGCGGGCAGCCGTAAGGCTTCGTCGCGGTTGCCCCAGTATTTGATGAGCGCGATGTTCGGGTGCGCGCGGGCCGTCGCGCTCAGTCCTGAATCCACGTTCCCTCGACCTCTTCGCCGAGCAGCACCCGACGGGTGGCGCCTGCGCTTTCGCCAGAATAGATGAACGCGCGCAGCCCGGGCATGTTGCCCGTCAAGTCGAGCATGCCCTGGACTTTGGAGGCCATGCCGCCCGTCACGTCCGCGTTGGCTGAACCTCCCACCTGCCCGCGCAGGGTTCCCCAATCGCGATGTCTCAGAATCGGGATGACGGTTTGGCCGCGCGGGAGGTCAGAATACACTCCTCGCTCGAGACCCGCCAGGAGAATCTGCTGAGGCCGCAAGCGGGCCGCGAGATAGCCGAAGGTGGCCTCGGTCGAGGCGATCATCCCGCCTCGCTCCTGGTCAAGCATCACGTCGCCATAGACCACGGGAACGAGGCCGCCCTCCAGCGCCATGCGCAGGGGCTCGCTCGGCAGGGCAACCACCCGCCCGGATTGGCCAATGCCTCCCGAGGAGGGCGAGAAGCGCATGACGGGGAGGCCGGCTTCGGCGAACACATCAATGACAATGCGGTTGAGGAGATCTGCCACGCGCCATACTTCGGCCATGCCGCGCCACTCGGCGGGAGTGCTCACGCCGCGGGCCGTCCCGAAGCGCTGGGCTTCGACGTGGCCAAATGACCCCGAACCGTGGCCGAGCACCAGCGCCAGGTCCGGCCGCTGTTCGCGCGCCTGCGCGACCTCAGCCGCCAGACGCTGGATGACATCCCGGCGCGCCGTGCGCGGGCGGGATTTGTCGGTAATTAGCGAGCCGCCAAGTTTGAGGAAAACGAGCATGCGATCCAGCCTGAGAGGCGCGAAGCGGCCGGCGGGGCGCGCCGGGCGTGCGCGTCAGCCGCGAGTCACCCGCATGATGCTGTCCTGAACCCGAGCGACGACCATATCCAGCGCCACGCGGTTGAAACCACCCTCGGGAATGATCAGGTCGGCGTAGCGCTTGGAGGGTTCAACGAATTCGAGGTGCATCGGCCGAACCGTCGTCAGGTACTGACGAATGACCGACTCGATTGTCCGCCCGCGTTCGGCAATATCCCGCTGCAGGCGGCGAATGAAGCGCAAGTCGGGATCGGTGTCGACGAAGATCTTGATATCGAACAAGCTTCGCAGTTCCGGGTCGGCGAAGATCAGGATGCCCTCGACGAGCAGAATGCGGCGCGGGCCAACCTGGCGCTTCTCCACCCGTCGCGCATGCGTCGTGAAATCGTAGACCGGCATATCGATCGACCGGCCCGCCTGCAGTTCGCGAAGGTGGGTGACGAGCAGCGGCGTGTCAAGCGAGTCCGGATGATCGAAGTTGAGGCTCTCGCGCTGGGCGGGAGGCAGGTCGGCCAGGTCCTTGTAGTACGCGTCATGGGCAATGTAAGCCACACTGCCTTCAGGCACGTCACCCAGGATCGTCTGCGCCACGGTCGTCTTGCCCGACCCAGTGCCGCCGGCGATGCCGATGGTCAGACATGACGAGTTCTTCATGCGGTGATTATACCCAGCTTGACGCGCGCCCACGATGTGCCCGCGAGGCGCGACACCCGTGCCGGCATCCAAACAAAAAAAACGCCCTTGCGGGCGAGAGCCACGGAAGGGAATCGAACCCTTAACCGATCGCTTACGAAGCGATTGCTCTACCGATTGAGCTACCGTGGCACGCCGCGGATTATACCACCCGCGCCACAGCCTCCGACCTCGCGGCGAAGCCCACTCGGCTGGCCGGGCACCTGTGAGGGGCGATCGTCCAGCGGGCATTCAGCGCCGCTGGACGATTGTGACCTGGGTGAGGCCAGCGTGATGCGCCGCGTGTCCGGCTAAGCGGCGGCCGTCTGCCGGTTCTCTTCGTCGGCCACCCGGATTCCTTCGGCCTCGCGCACCCGGGAAAGGATCAGAATGCCGCCGATGAAGAAGATGATCAGCGAGACGATGCTCAGGCGGCTCGAGCCCATCAGCTGGCCCACGAAGGCGAACAGAAACGGGCCGGCGATGCCGGCGAGCTTGCTCGAGACATCGTAGAAGCCGAAGAACTCCGCGCTGCGCGCTCTGGGGGCCATGACCCCAAACAGGCTGCGAGAGAGCGCCTGGGTGCCCCCCTGCACCATACCGACCGCGAAGGCCAGTACCCAAAAGTGCCAGGCCTGGCTAATGAAGAAGCCGGCGATGGCAATGAGGGTATACCACCCGAGACCGAGCATGATCGAGCGCTTGGTGCCGAGCCGTTTGCTCATCCTGCCGAAAAGCAGCGAGAAAGGAATGCCTACGAACTGGGTCATCAGCAGCGCACCGATGAGCGAGGTGTCACCGATGCCGATCTCGGCGCCGTAGATCGTGGCCATCTTGATGATTGTTCCAATGCCGTCGTTGTAAAGCCAGAAGGCCATGAGGAAGATGAACAACTGCCGGTAGCGGCGCATCTCGCCGAAGGTCTGCCCCAGCCGGCGGAACCCGGCGGTCAGCGGGTTGATGCCTTGGCCGATGCCCCTGGTATTGGCGGCGGGCTCAGGCACCAAGCGCAGCAAGGGGATCGTGAACACCGCCCACCAGACCGCCACGCTGAGGAACGATAGCCGCGCACCCAGCGTGCCCGGCAGCAACTGGATCATCAAGATGTTCACCGCCAGCAGCAATCCGCCTCCCAGGTAGCCGAGCGCGTAGCCCTTGGAGGAGACGAAGTCGATGTCTTCCGGTTTGGCCACATGCGGCAGAAGCGAATCGTAGAAGATGGCGGAGGCCGCGAAACCCAGGCTGCCAAGAGAAACGAGGATCAGCGCGCGCAGCCAATCGTCTTGCTCGACCGAGAAGAGAAGCGCGGTGGTGACGACGCCCAGCCCGGCGAAAAGGCCGAGCAGGCGCTTCTTCTTGCCGGTGTAGTCGGCGATGCTGCCAAGCAACGGCGCCAGCAGTGCACTCACCAGCAGTGAGATGGCGGCGGCGTAGCCCCAATAGACGGTGGCCGTGTTGCCGCCCAACTGGCTGCCCGCCACCCGTGCGAAATAGACCGGCAGCACGGCCGCCTCCACCGTCGTGGAAAAGGCCGAGTTGCCCCAGTCGTACAGACACCACGCATTCACTACACGTGCGTAGGCGCGCTTGGCCTCCTGGGTCAGCGCTGTCGCACTCATGGCTGTGCTCCTCCCCGTACGCTGGATGAGGCAGACGGATGGATCACGGCTGGCGCGCGCGCGGAGCCGCGCCGCCACTCTGATCGTCGCGGCGCAACCGCGCCACGTAAAAGCGATCGATGAGCAGATCGACCAG
>JBGOXY010000124.1:0-6951 GCA_041479415.1 Anaerolineae bacterium | reverse complement strand
GCCTCGGTGGTCAAGGAACTGCTCGAAAACGCGCTCGATGCCGGTGCGCGGAGCATCGCCGTCGAGATTGAGGCCGCCGGCACTCGGCGCATTCGTGTCACCGACGACGGCCGCGGAATCCCCTCGGGCGAAATCACCCTGGCCCTCGAGCGACACGCCACGAGCAAACTGGCGCGGGCCGAAGACCTCGAACACCTCACCACCCTCGGCTTTCGCGGCGAAGCGCTGGCCTCGATTGCCTCTGTCGCACGCGTGACGCTGGCGAGCCGCAGCGCGGACGAAGGCAAGGGCGCGCAGGTGCATGTTGAGGGGGGCCGTGGTGGGGCAGTTCAACCTGTCGGTGCGCCGCCCGGCACCACGGTAACCGTCGAAGATCTGTTTTTTGCCGTACCCGCGCGCCTGAAGTTTCTCAAGTCCGACCTGACAGAGCGACGCCAAATCGAACTGGTGGTCTCGCGCTACGCTCTGGCTTACCCCCAGGTGCGCTTCGCGCTGGATGTTGGCGGGCGGCCGGCGCTGCGCTCGAGCGGCAGCGGTGACAGGCGCGAGGCCTTGGCCAGCGTGTTCGGGCTCGACGAAGTGCGGCAGATGCTCGAGCTTCAGCCACTGCCCGTGGCGGGCGACATCATCGTCGGCGGATTCGCCAGCCCGCCCAGTCTGACTCGCTCCAACCGCAAGGAGATCATCCTCTTCGTCAACGGCCGCTGGATTCAGGATGCGGCGCTGACTGCGGCCGTTGTCCAGGCTTACCACACTCTTTTGATGGTCGGCCGCTACCCGATGGCGGCGGTCTTCATCACATTGCCGACGGAAGAAGTGGACGTCAATGTTCACCCGGCCAAGAGCGAGGTGCGTTTCCGTTCCGCGGAACGCGTCTTCTCGGCCGTGCAGCGCACGCTGCGCAGCACTCTCATGCACTCAGGCGCGGGCGTCGCCGCGGCCGCCTCCGATTGGCGCGGGGCGGGGTGGGTGGCCCACGTTGAGCCATCCGCGGCGATCGCCTGGCCAGATCGATCGTCCCCTCAGGCAGCACCCGCAATCGGCTCCGGTGCGCCGCCCGCGCTGCCCTCGCTTCCCGCCAGCGTGGTGCTGCCGCATGTCCGCCTTCCCCTTCTACGAGTTATCGGCCAAGTGGGCACGACCTACATTGTGGCCGAAGGGCCCGATGGCCTGTACCTGATCGATCAGCACGCGGCCCACGAACGCGTGTTGTTCGAACAATTCCTACGCGAGCGGGATGAACATCGCATTTCGCAGCCGATGCTCGCTGCGGTGATCTTCGAGATGCCGGCCGCGCAGGCCGGCCTGCTTCAGGCCGAACTGGAAACGCTGCAACGCCTCGGCTTCGATATTCAACCGTTTGGCGGCTCGAGCTTCCAGGTGCGCGCAGTGCCGCATCTGGTGCAGGGGGCGGATCCGGTGCAGGCGGTGCGCGCGGTGGTTGAGGAATTCGAGGAAGACGAAACGCCCCTGGCCCGCGAAAAGGAGCGGCGCCTCATCGCACGCATCTGCAAGCGCGTGGCGGTGAAGGGTGGCCAGACGCTCAGCTCCAGCGAGCAGGAGGATCTTGTCTCGCGTCTGGAGGCCTGCGACTCACCGCGCACGTGCCCGCATGGACGGCCGACGATGATCCATCTTTCGGTCGACCTGCTCGAACGCCAATTCGGTCGCAGAGGATGAGGCGCGGCAGCACATTGCGCGGTCGTTCGCGCAACGATGCCCGGCGTAATGAGAGTCCTGCTCCGACACTCAATTGAGTCGCGCGAGGGATGAAGGAGGCGCCGGCGATCAGGCGTGGCGGCGCTAGCTCTTGCCTGCGGGGAAGTCCGGCGGGGTGAGACCCCCACGTTCGCTGTTAATCTTGGCGATGCCATTGCGCACCTGCGAGAGCAGGTGGGCGATTTCGGCTTCGAGTTTGGAAAGCGATTCGAGCACGTACTCGTCGGCGTCCCGGCGCATGCCTTCCGCCTCCTGGCGCGCTTGGGCGAGGATCAGCTCGGCGCGCGATTGGGCGGCGGTCGTGATCGCGTCTTGCGTTACGAGCGTCTCGATCCGCTGGCGCCCCAGCTCAACCGTTCGCTGCGATTCCTCTTGAGCCTGGGCTAGAAGCCGGTCGCGTTGGGCCAGCACCTGCTGCGCCTTCTTGACCTCTTCGGGGATGGTCACACGCAGCTGGTCGATCAGTTCGAGGAATCGATCCTCGTTGACGATCGTGTCGTTGGTGAAAGGAAAATGCCGGCCGCTGTTGAACAGCTCCTCCAACCGATCGACGAGGTGAAGGATGTCCATGGCTGCCTCCGACCCGGGGGCCTGCACAAGGGATACGTGGCGGGCACTCACCGGCACACGGCGGGCGACTGTCACGGTTCCCCGCCTTGCACCGACCGGCTGCAACGTTCCATGCAAGCGTACACTGAATCGTATCGGCCGTCAATTCGGCGCCCTCTCGTGCGCGCCGCGCGGCCCAAGGACCAAAGCGGTCAGTCGCGCAAAGATGTCATGGGCACGATGCGCTGACCTTCCTCGCCCAATTCGTCAAACCGGCGGGTGAGGGCGGCCGCTACATGCGGCGGCACCATGCTGCTGACGTCGCCGCCCAGCGAGGCGATCTCGCGCACGGTGCTCGATGAAAGGAATGTGTGTTCCTCGCTAGTGATGAGCGCCATGACCTCGATCCCGCTCGCCAGGCGATGGTTGGCGAGAGCCATTCGGAATTCGTGTTCGAAATCCGAAAACACCCTCAGCCCGCGCACGATCACCTGGGCGTTGATGCTGCGGCAAAACTCCACCGTCAGGCCGCTGTAACCGGTCACCCGAAAGCGGTCCTGCCCCGCCAGTGAGCGCCGCACCAGGTCCAGCCGCTCTTCCGGGCTGAAGAGAAGGCTTTTGAGCGGGCGGTCGTACACCGCCACAACCACTTCCTCGAAGAGACGCGCGGCCCGTTGGGCTATGTCGATGTGGCCGTGGTGGATCGGGTCGAAGGTTCCTGGGAAGACGGCGCGGACCATCAGGACACATCTCCTTGTCCGGGCATCCACAAGGCGGCCAGTCGCTCGGCCAAGAGTTGGTGCTCCGGACGCTCAAGGCGCGGATCGGCCTCATACAGCCGGCGGGCGGCAGCGCGTGCCTGCTCGATAAGTTGCAGGTCGGTCAGCTTGGCCAGGCGCAGGTCGGCGTATCCAGATTGCCGCGTGCCGAGAAAGTCACCCGGTCCACGCTGTTCGAGATCGCGCTCGGCCAGGATGAAACCGTCGTGGGTCTCCTCCATCGCCTTCAGCCGTTCATTGTCAGCCTCGTTCTCGGAATCGGCAACCAGCAGGCACGAGGACGGATAGGGCCCGCGTCCTACGCGGCCGCGGAATTGGTGCAGTTGAGCCAGCCCGAACCGGTTGGCTCCCTCGACCATCATCACCGTGGCGTTCGGAATGTCGACGCCCACTTCCACCACGGAGGTGCTCACCAGCATATGTACTTCGCCGTCGCGGAAGCGCCGCATCACGTTCTCTTTCTCATCCGCCTTCAGCCGGCCGTGGAGCAAGCCCAGCTGCCATTCGGGGAACACCTCTTTTTGCAGGCGCTGATGTTCCTCCACGGCCGATGCCGCCTCGGTCGTTTCAGATTCCTCAACCAGCGGGCAGATGATGAAGGCCTGTCGCCCTTGGCGCAGTTGGCCAATGATGTAGGCATAGGCTCGCTCGCGCTCGGTGGGCAGCATCACCCGCGTCGTGGTCGGCTCGCGACCCGGGGGCATCTCATCCAGCAGCGCCAGATCCAGATCGCCATACACTGTCAGCGCGAGCGAACGCGGGATGGGAGTGGCCGTCATCACCAGCAGATGCGGTGTGCCGCCCTTAGCTCGCAGTGCGGCGCGCTGCTCTACGCCGAAGCGGTGCTGCTCGTCGATTACCGCCAGGTCCAGGTGGGCGAATTTCACGGTCGGTTCGAGTAGCGCGTGGGTACCGATCACCACGCGGATCTTGCCCAACGCCAGACCCTCGCGGATGGCGGCCTTTTCGCCTTCGGGTGTTGCGCCAAGGAGCAGCGCGATCTCGTCACGCCGCACGGGGTAGACCGAAGACTCGCCGGCGTTGTCCGCCTCACCGGTCAAGAAACGTGTGAAGGTGCGGAAGTGCTGCTCGGCCAAGATGCTCGTGGGTGCCAGAATGGCCACCTGGCCTTGATGGCAGGCCACGACATAGGCCGCGCCGGCGGCAACGGCTGTTTTCCCCGATCCGACGTCACCCTGCAACAAGCGGTTCATCGGCCGACCCGACGCCAGATCGGCCAGTATCTCTCCTAGGGCGCGCTCCTGAGCCGCCGTCAGCGCATAGTCCAAACCGGATTTCCAGTCGACCAGGTTTTCCGGGGCGGAAAACGAGGTGGCTTGCGTTTGCTCCCAATCGGCCTTCTGTTGCAGCACGCCGATTTGCAGGCACAGCAGTTCGTCAAAGGCCAACCGGCGCTGCGCCGCGCGCAGGCTCTCCCATGAGTCCGGGAAATGCGCCTGCTGCAGCGCCGCACTCATCCCCATCCACCCGCCATTCTTGAGCAGATCGCTCGGTAGCGGCTCAGGCATGCGCGGGGCCCAGTAGCGGACGGTGCTCTCCATCATGCGCCGCATCGATTTCTGATACAGGCCGGAGGTCAGGCTGTAGATTGGGACGATACGTCGAGTGTGCAATTGCTGGCGCTCCACCAGCTCCCACTCCGGGCTGGTCATTGTCAAGCGGCCCAGGTATTGATCGATGCGCCCGGAAAGCGCCAGCATATCGCCCTTGCGGAAGCGCTGTGCTAGCCAGGGCTGGTTGAACCAGGTGACGCGCAGCGCGCCGCTGCCGTCGCTCACCACGGCTTCGACGATGACGCGCTGCCCACCTCGTGTGCGGCGAGTCTCGACCGAGTCGAGCGCACCGATCACGGTGACCACCTCGCCATACCACAGCCGATTGATGGGTTTGAGGCTCGAATAATCGACGAAGCGGCGCGGAAGGAACCACAGCAGATCGCCCAGGTTGAAAAGCCCAAGGCGTTCCATAGTCTGCGCCGTTTGAGGCCCCACCCCTTTGATGACGGTGAGCGGGGACTTGAGCGCCGACAGATCGCCCGCCGGCGGCTCGCCCGGCGGCTGAGGCTGGGCGTGCTCCGCTGGAGAGGGTGAGGGGGTGCCTTCAGTTGCGGGAGCGGCGGGCTCAGCAGCTGCCGTCACGGGGGCGGGCGCCGAGGCCGCCATCGGCGGGTGGGAAGGGGTCGCATGGGCGGGGACCGACCCAGCGGCCGGCTCCGCCGCTTGCGTGCCGCTCAGGTTGTGCCACAGGCCGCGCAACATTTCTTCGCGCGAAGCGGGCGAGAGGCGGTCGTAATCGCGCAGGCGGCTCTCCACAAGTTGGATGGCACGCGCCGGCAGACCCCCGGCTTGCGCCTCTGGCGTCCAACTCTCCAGGATGCGCTCCAGGCCGCCCATCACGGCGCGGTTGTCGTAGCCGCGTTCGGCCTCAAGGCTGATGATTTTGCTGAGTCGTTCGAGGGCAGAATTCATGAAGATGGATTATACGCGGGGAACCGCCTGCCGACGGCGGATGGCGGGGCTAGGCGCGCCGAATGCCCGCCAGCCCCACCGCTCCTTGACCGGTGTGAATGCCGATCACCGGCGTGGCTTCAACAAGCCATGGAGCGCCCGCGCCAAACACGGCTTCCAGGCCGGGGAGTGCTGCCAGCTGCTCCAGCAGTCCGCGGGCCTCATTCTCGGCGCCCACATGCAGCACAGCCAACCGCTCCATCACGCCCCAGCTGCGCGCCACCTCCACCAGGTGCAACAGACCGCGGGCGCGCGTGCGCACTTCGGAGAGCTTGCGCACCGTACCTTCGGCCACCGTGACCACCAGCCGGATTTGCAGCAGGCTGCCCAGCTCGGCGCGCAGCCAGGAGATCCGCCCGCTGCGGCGCAGATTCTCCAGACGATCGACCATGGCAATCAATTGCGCGCGGGGTTTGATTTGATCGAGGAACTGGAGCAGCTGAACGGCCGTCGCGCCGCGCAGGGCTGCTTCGGCCGCGGCCATCACCTGAAATCCCAGGCCGAGCGAGACCTGTTCGCTGTCGAAAAGATGCACCTTGCCGCGGAACTTCTGGGCGGCCACCATTGCCGCATTTGTCATGCCGCTCAACTTGGAGGAAATGTGGATTGAGAGAATCTCGCTTACCCCGCGATCGAACAGCCGGTGGTAGGCCTCCTCAAACGTGCCGCTGGAGGGCGCGGCGGTGGTGGGCAGACGGGCGAGATCCGGAATGCGTTCGTACATCTGGCTGCGGGTGATGTCGATGCCCTCGCGCAGTGCCGTGCCGTCCATCACGATCACCGCGGGCACGACCTGGATGCCCAGTCGCTCGGCTTCAGCCGCAGGGATGTCTGCCGTGCTGTCGGTGACGATGCCCGTCGGCATAGGAAGCCTCCCGGCCTCAGGCGGCCGGCATATCGTAGGCCACCAATCCCAGCGCGCGCGGTCCCAGCAGCGAGGCCACCGAGGCGCTCAGGCGCGCGATCACAATCGGGCAGGTGGGGAAGATCTCCCGCACGCGTTCGATCAACACTTCCACGTCGGATTGAAGGTGGTCGGAGCCCTGCAAGACGGCCAATTGTCGAAGGTGCGAGAACTCGCCCACGAACTCGATCAGTTTCTCAATGGCCTGCTCGCGCGTGCGCACCTTCTCCAGCGGGACGAAGCTGCCGTCTTCCAGTGAAAGAAACGGTTTGATGCCCATCATTTCGCCGAGCAGAACCTGCGAACGGCTCAGATGTCCGGCGCGCTGCAGGTAGGCCAGATCCTCAACCAGCACGACGGCATACAGGCGTGGAATTAGGTAGCGAATGTGGCGCACGACGTCGTCAAGTGAAGCGCCCTCATCTGCCAGGCGTGTGGCTTCTTCGACCAGGAGGCCCAGACCTGCGGAGGT
>JBGOXY010000123.1:0-7029 GCA_041479415.1 Anaerolineae bacterium | reverse complement strand
GGCTCGCTTGCCGTGGGGATCACGTTCGCGATCGGATGGACGCCTTGCGTGGGGCCGATCCTTGGCGCGATCCTGTCGCTCGCGGGGACGGCCGAGACGGTGCAGCGAGGGATCAGCCTGCTGGTCGCGTACTCGGCCGGCATGGCGGTGCCGTTCCTGCTCGCGGCGTTGGGCATCGGGCGCGTGTCGGAATGGCTGCGCCGCTACTCACGCTACCTGCGCTACGTCTCGCTGGCCACCGGCGCGCTGCTCGTGGTCATCGGGGTCATGCTGCTCTTCGGCGTGTTCCAGCGCCTGGCAGCCTTCGGCTTCTTCATTAATACCGGCCTATGATCGGGACACAACCGAGCAGGCTGAGTACGGCGGCGCTCGTCTTGCTGGGCCTCGTGCTGGGCTCGGCCAGCGCGGCTGTGCTCTGGCTGCGCCCGGTGCAGAGTGCGGCGGACTCTGCAGTGGAAGGGACCAGCACGCCGATCATCACCCCGGCGCCCGCGCCGGTGGTCGGCGCGACGGCGCCCACGTTCGCACTAGCAAATCTTGGCGGTGAGCGGGTGGACCTGCGCGTTTTGCGTGGGTCACCGCTGGTGCTCAACTTCTGGGCGACCTGGTGTGAGCCGTGCCGCACGGAAATGCCGCTGCTTCAATCCCACTATGAGGCCGGACGCTCCGCCGGGCTGCGCATCCTGGCCATCAACTTCGATGAGCCTGAACCGCTGGTGCGATCGTTTGTGGATGAGTTGGGCCTGACCTTCGATATCTTGCTCGACCCTGGCGCGTACGTGCAAGGCCTGTACCGCGTGCGCGGCTACCCGACCACGTTCTTCGTCGATGCGCGCGGGGTCATCCGTGGACACAAAGTCGGCGCGATGGAGGCTTCGGAGCTCGAGGCGTTCCTCGCGGACATTGGTATAGGTGCCCCATGATTGAGGTGACCCTCTTTTCCAAGCCGGATTGCCCGCTGTGCGATGAAGTGCTGGCGCTGCTGGGCGAATTGGCGGCTGACTTTCCCCACCGCCTGACCGTCCGGGACGTCACGGCCGATGCCCGGCTGCGCGCCGAACTCGGCGTGCGGGTGCCGGTGGTGGAGGTTGGCGGACGGCGCCTCACCTCGCCGGTCACTCGCGAGAACATCACCAGTGCGTTGGCGGTGGCACAGGCCATTGAGCGCACCTATGCCTCTGCGACGGTCTCCAAGCCGGGCGGGGCCGATCGCGCCACGCGCTGGCTTTCCCGGCACTGGCTGGCCCTCTTCAACTCGGTCGTTGGGGTGTACGTCGGCCTGCCCTTCCTGGCCCCGGTGCTTCTGCGCGCGGGCTTCGAGCGGCCGGCGCGCTGGATCTATTTCGCCTACAGCTTCGTCTGCCACCAATTGCCGTTCCGTTCTTTCTTCCTGTTCGGCCCGCGCGCGACCTATCCGCGCGACATCCTGCTGGCCGCCACGGGGCTGGATCCGAACGACCTGCTCAACGTGCGCACCTTCGTCGGCAACGCGGCGACCGGCTTCAAGGTTGCGCTGTGCGAGCGGGACGTGGCGATGTATGCCGGAATTCTCTTGGCCGGGCTGGTCTACGCTCTCCTGCGCCCGAGGCTGAAGGCGCTGCACTGGGTGTTGTGGCTGGCGCTGGGGGTGCTGCCCATCGCACTCGACGGCGGCAGCCAGTTGGTGAGCCAGTTGCCGCTCGGCCTGCTTCCCTTCCGTGAAAGCACGGCTCTCTTGCGCACGATCACCGGGGCGTTGTTCGGCGTGATGAGCGTATGGTTCGCCTACCCCAACGTCCAGGACAGCATGCAGGAGAACCTGCACGCGGTCGAGCACGGCGGCACGGGCTCGAGGGCGTCGCCGGCATGACCTTCAACGCGATCGAGGGATTGCGCCTCTACCACTTTGAAGTCTTCCGCCCCTATGCCGGTCTCGCGCACGCGGTGTTCTGCCGCCAGGGCGGGGTGAGCCCGAAGCCCTGGGCCTCGCTCAACGTGGGCGGTGGCGTGGGCGACGAGGTGGCACGCGTCGTGGAGAACCGCCAGCGGGCCTTTCGTGCGGCTGAGCGCCCGCTTGAGTCGATCACCGATGTATGGCAGGTTCACTCCGCCGAAGTGCTGGTCATGCGCGCGCCGCGCGCGGCGGGCGAACGCCCGCCGCACGCCGACGGGATGGTGACCGACAACCCCCAGCTCACCCTGTTCATGCGCTTTGCCGATTGTGTGCCGGTGCTGCTCTTCGACCCGCGGCGGCGTGCAGTAGGAATCGTCCACGCTGGCTGGAAGGGAAGCCTGGCACGCATCGCGGCGCGCGCCGTGACCCGCATGGAGGAAGCCTTCGGCACGCGCGCGCAGGATCTGGTGGCTGCGCTCGGCCCGTCGATCGGCCCGGATCACTATCCGGTCGGCCCAGAGGTGGTGGAGGAGACTCGCCGCGCGTTTCCGAATGAGCATGCGGAACTGCTGGCCCCTCGCGGCGAGCAGACCTGCCTCGACCTGTGGCAGGCCAATGCCCTGGCCCTGCGCCAGGCCGGCGTGCAGACGATCGAGATCGCTGAGCTGTGCACGGCGTGCAACACCAACGACTGGTTCTCGCACCGCGGCGAGCACGGGCAGACCGGCCGCTTCGGCGCATTGATTGCATTACGCGAGGAGTAGGCCGGTGAGCAGCGTGTCCTCGGCCCAGATTCGCGAGCGCCATGCGGCTGTCATGGAACGCATTGCACGCGCTGCCGCACGCTCCGGACGGGCGGCGCAGGCGGCGCGCGTCGTCGCGGTGACCAAAGCCCAGCCACTCGCGGTCGTGGCGGCGGCAATCGAAGCCGGCCTGACCCGCCTGGGCGAGAATTACGTGGAGGAAGCGCTCGAGAAGATCGCCGCCTTCGGTCCGGACCTGGAATGGCACATGATCGGCCACGTGCAGCGGCGCAAAGCGCGCGAGGCGGCCTCCCGTTTTGCGCTGGTGCACTCGCTCGACAGCCTGGCGCTGGCCCAGCGCCTCGACCGTATGGCGGGCGAGCACGGCCAATGGCTAGCGGTGCTCTTGGAATGCAACGTCTCGGGCGAGGCCTCCAAGTTCGGTTTCGCCGCGCATTCGCCCAGCCAGCGCGCCGGTCTCGTGCCCGCGGTCAATGAGATCCTGCACCTGCCCAACCTTACGGTGCAGGGGCTGATGACCGTGGCGCCGATCGGCCCGTCGCCGGAAGCCGCACGCCCGGTCTTTGCCGGGTTGCGCGGATTGCGGGACTGGCTGTGCGCCGAACTGGGGCAGCCTGTCTGGCCCGAACTCTCGATGGGTATGAGTGATGATTTCGAGGTGGCGGTGGAGGAGGGCGCGACCCTGGTGCGAATTGGGCGGGCACTGCTCGGGCCGCGCCCGTGAGGAGTGCGTGGTGCGTGCACCATAATCGGCATCACATCTCAAAGGGCACAGTGATGGCCGGGGGGCGTGCCACCCGGCCCGGGGACCTGACATGGTTCAGTTCGTTCGAGCCCTTGCCAACCTGGTGACGCTGGTCGTGATCGTGGATGTCGTGGCGAGTTGGGTGTTACCCAACCCGTATCATCCCCTCCGCCTGGCTGTCCACCGCCTGGTTGAGCCGATGCTGGCGCCCATCCGGCGCCTTGTGCCGCCGGTCGGGATGATCGACTTCAGCCCGATGATTCTGATCCTGCTCGTACAGGTGATCGAGGTGGTTCTGGTCAACCTGGTGTCGGGTTGAAGTTGTCCCGGCGGTTGGCTGCGGCGCGCTGCATGAGAGGGCGCGCCGTTCTTGTTCCGAGGGCGCAGGCAGGCGCAGGGTCAGCGGCGGCCGCCCTGGAGGACGCACGCCGGTGGGGCGGCGAGGTGCACGCGGCCGACGCGAGCAGGGTCGGGCCTCGAGCGCACATGCGTGTGACGCAGTGCCTCTCCCCGGAAGGGAGCGCACGTTCAAGCAGGTATAATCGCCCAACCCGAGGTGCGAATGACACGCGACGACCTGCGGCAGCGCTTTGAGCGCCTCAGCCCGCGCGGCGCGGGGGCGGCCATTGCCGTGCGCGTGCTGCCGCGCGCGAAGAAGAGCGAGGTGGCGGGTTTCATGCCCGACGGCCGACTCAAGGTGCGACTGACCGCGCCGCCTGTGGAGGGCGCGGCCAACCGCGCGCTGGTGGAACTCCTGGCGCAGGTGCTCGAGGTGCGGGCCGCGGCGGTCGAGATCGTGGCCGGGGCCACCGGGCGTGACAAAATTGTCTCGGTACTGGGCCTCGCGCCGGAGCTGGTGGACTCCCGCCTGCGCGCCGCCGGTCAGCCGAAGACGGCCGTGCGAGCCAGGCGCCGCTCGACCCCGCGCTGAGCGGTCAAATTGACAGTCTGCCTTCCGGGCTGTATAATCGCAAGTCGATGTCGTTGCAGCCGAACCCCCGTCCGGCACCCGTGGACGGGAGTCTTTGGCTGAGGCGCGGATGCAGGAACAGCGTGCGTCCGGGATGAACCAACGGAGGTGACCTCAGAGGAGCAGCGCGTATGGCACTCTGTGTCTCGCAGATCCGTAACCCGGCACGCGCCTCGCGCCGGGCTTTTTGTTGCACACGCGGCGTCGAGCCACCGACCCAGGAACAGAAGGGAGGTGATACGGATGACGGGCGTAACCCTACGGCCAAATGAGAGTCAGGAAAGCCTGCTGCGGCGCTTTCGCAAGAAAGTGACCCGGGCGGGCATTCTCAGCACCGTGCGCCGCAAGCGTTGGTTTGTCTCGAAGAGCGAACTGCGCCGCATTCAGAAGAAAAAAGCCATCCGTCGCCTGAAGCGCCGCGAACGGAAGTACGAGGTGGGCGAATAGAGGCGAGGTGAGGCTGCGCGACGCGGGCGAGCCGGCCTCGGAGGACGCATGACCAAAACGGAAGAGAAAATCGAGGTCGAGGGCGTGGTGATCGAGGCCCTGCCGGGGACGCAGTTCCGCGTCAACCTGGACGCCGGACACGCCATCCTGGCTTACCTCTCCGGCAAGATGCGCAAGAACTACATCCGCATCCTGCTCGGCGACCGGGTCAAGGTGGAGCTGTCGCCCTACGACCTGGCCCGCGGCCGCATCATCTACCGCTTCCGCCGCAACCAGATGGAGCCTCAGATCGAAGAGACCTGAGTCCTCTGTGGATTGAAAATGAAACGGGGCTGCCCAGAGTGAGGGCGGCCCCGTTTTGATTCGTCTAGCGCTGCGGCTGTCGGTGGCGAGGGGGCGGGGTGAAGGAGGGCCCTGGGGTCCGCCCATGCCGGGACGCCTGCACCCGGCGACGTCCGCGGACGGGGAGCTCAGGAGGAGTCGCAGTACCTCGAGTTGACCTGCTCAACGTCCATTCCGCCGGAACAGATAATTCCTCCATTTTCGTAGTGGCACTGAGAGCCAGAGCCCATGACCTGACCCGACTTGATGTTGAAAACAGGGTGGCTGCCGATGCGCTCGACCTCATAGGTGAACTGCATGCAGTCATCGCTCACCCAGGTAGAAAGGAATTCCCAATCGTAAGCGTAGATGGTGAAGGTCTTGTCGAGCACCATGAACCAGTATCGTCCGTACTTGCAGTTGGAGCAATCGGCATTGCCGACGCGGGTGACTCGACCGCAGACCGCCATGGTCTGTCCGACGTCGTCCAGGGTCACCTCCGATGCGTGAGTGCATGGGGGAACCTCAGTGGGGCGCGGCGTGGGAGTTGGGCGAGGCGTGTTGGTCACGGCGGAGGTGACCTCCACGTAAACCGGCGCCGACGTGACAAGGACCTCCTGAGTGACAACGATCGCTGTCGGCTGCGAGGCGCATGCCAGAAGCAGGCCCGCAGGGACCAGGGCGCAGACTGCGGCTTTCATTTCGCTCCTCCTTGGCTGTCAGCTAGGCGGCGCGACGCCATGCGGGCGGCGCGTGTCGCACGCAGGTGGGCACGGGTTGCAGAATGCGGGATCTCGAAAGGCGGGAGGCGCATCTCTGTCCCCCTTTCAACTTAGAGAGCTGCGCAAACGGGGAGGGCGGCGGTGGGACCCATGCCCGACATGATTCTAGACGGGAATCTCAGCCGCGCAAGTCAGGCTACCTGGCGAGAGAGCCCGATAATATCGGGCCCCCGGCTGGCGGTGGACCTGCAGCCGCCACGAAGTGGCCGCACATCGTTGGGCGAAGTGCTGCGATGGATGGAGTGGGGCCGATCGGTGGCGGACAGCGGAGCGGCTGCCGTGAGGTTCAGGCGGGCTGCCCCGCCACGAGCGCGACCCAGTCCTCGCGCGTCCGTTGCTCCACGAGCGTCATCCCGCTCGCCTCGAGCGCCGCTTCGACCTCGGCGGATTGTTCGTGCAAGATACCCGAAAGGATGAGCCTGCCGCCCGGCTCGAGCACGCTCGGCAACCCCTCGCCCAGCATGCGCGCAAGCGTCCCGGCCAGAATGTTCGCGACGACCAGCGCAGCGCGGCCCGGAGGCACGCTACCCTGGAGCAAGTCGGTTAGCGACCCGAGATGCGTGCGCAGGTTGGCGCCGATTTGATTCAGGCGTGCGTTGTCTTCGGTGGCGCGGATCGCCTCCGGGTCGGTATCCAGCGCCAGCACGAGGCCGGCCCCCAGGCGCAGCGCGGCCAGGCCGAGAATCCCTGAGCCGCAACCGAGGTCGATCACGGTCATGCCCGGGCGCAGGTTTTCCTCAAGCAGCTCCAAGCACAATTGCGTGGTGGGGTGAGTGCCGGTGCCGAAGGCCATACCCGGATCCAGAAGGACCGGGACGTCGGCGGTCCCGAGGGCCGTGGTGGCCCAGGAGGGGATGATGACCAGATGCCGGCCGAGGCGCAGCGGCCGGTAGTGCCGCTTCCACGACTCCGACCAATCCTGGTTTTCGACGAAGCGCAGTGCCGGTTCGGGCAGTGGCCGGATTTGGCCGAGGTGCCACAAAGCTTCTGCGAGTGCGGCTTGGGATGGCAACCAAGGCTGGCTGGCCAACAACTCTGCGAATTCCACCAGCGTGCGTGCAGGCCCTGTCCACGCGCTCAGCATTTTTGCTATGTAGGTAACGGTCAGGGCATCACTGAGCAAGTTG
>JBGOXY010000122.1:0-7030 GCA_041479415.1 Anaerolineae bacterium | reverse complement strand
TGCGTTCTTACTTTGTGCGGTGAGCTGGATCATGCGATTGACCGCTTCCGGGCTCTTTGCCGCGTGGATAGGACCCCGCGGCTGGCTCGACGATGCCATTGCCTACGACCGCGTCGGCTGGGCCACGGCGGTAGCCTGGAGAGCGGGGGGAGCGGTCCTGGACGTCGGCGGGCTGGAGTGGGTGGCGGGGGAACCATTCACGCGTGTCGTGGCGGCTGTCTACTGGGTAGTTGGCCATTCGCCCATTTCAATCATCGTGCTCAACGCCTTCCTGGGCTCCGCGTCGGTATACTTTGCCTATCGGCTGGGATGCGAACTGCTGGGCGAAGATGTCGGGCGCCTTGCAGGCTGGATGTGCGCAATCTACACCGGGTTCTGGGTCTACAGCCTGATGCCCCTCAAAGACGGGCTCATCATGGCTTCGGTCTTGCTCTTCTTCTACTCATTGCTGCGGTTGATGGATGGAAAGCCCGCCGCCTCGCGCATCATTCCGTGGGCGGCCGCGGCGCTCACATCGGGCTCGGTTGTACTCCTGATGCGTGACTACGTATTCATCGCGGCCAGCTTGGGAGGCTTGGCCTTCATCCTCGTTCGAGCGGCGCATGCTCGGGGCTCGCGGTGGCTGGTCGCGGTCGGGCTGGTTGCGCTGGGGGTGGCCGTGTTCCCTGTCGCTCGCCGACTGGCAGGTTACTCCATCCCGCTGGGCAACTTCGGCGCCGGGTCCTTCCTCTCGGGCGTATTTGACGCGATCCCTCCCTCTGAAACGCTTGCCGGGCTGCTTCGCTGGACCCTTGGTCACCCGCTTCTGAGTACGGCCTACATATCCGTCTCAGTTATTGCCACGCTCCTCGCGCCATACGCGTGGATCATACCGGGATCGATTCCCTCGACCGCCTCCTTTGACGCATACACAGTTGCCTTCCCGGGTATGTGGCTGTGGTACCTGGTGCTCCCCTTTGCAGTGCTGGGTTTGTGGAGCAGTCTGCGGCGATCGCGGGGGAACGTTGTCGGGCTGCTCGTTTTCGCCGCGGTGTTGCTCATGCTCTTCTCGCTGACCATCCCGCGCGAGAGCCGCCACCGGGACCTGGTCATGCCGGTCTTGCTGCTCTTGGCCAGCGCAGGTATCGTATTCAACTGGCGCCTGAAGCGCCTGGCATGGTTCGCCTGGGTGCCGCTGCTGCTCGCGGCAGTGGTCAAACTGGATGCCTGGGTGCCGCTGATTGCCAGCGCGGCCTCGGCGGCGGTTCTCGCCGCGCTAATCCGGGTGAGCGAATGGCGCAGACACCGCAGCGTGGGTGCGCCCGTCCATACCGATCCGTAAGGAGAGCACGTGCCACGTCGTGTGCTGAACCTGCTTTTCGTCTGTTCGAAGATTCCCTACCCTGCGAATGACGGAGGACGAATCGCCATCTTCGAACCGATGCGCCATCTGGCCGCACGCGGGCACCGCGTGGCTCTTCTGGGGTTCGGGCTCCAAGAGGAGGCAGACGCACTCAAGGACCACGCGGACCTGGCGTGGGCCCGTGCCATCCAACATGACACCCGCACCAACCTTCTTGCCGTGATCGCGGGGCTGCCGACCTCCACCCCTTATACAGCGGGCAAGTATCGAAGCTCCGCCATGGGTAACGCCTTGGCATCCTCGACCGCCGCTGAGGCCTTTGATTTGGTGCAGCTCGAACAGACCCACATGGCATGGTACATCTCCGGTGTCAGAAGCGCAGGAAGCATACCCGTGCTCCGGCTGCAGAACATCGAGTCGGAGCTGATCATGAGCTTTGCACGGCAATCCCGGCCGCCCGTGAGTTGGTACGCCCATATGCAAGCGCGGCGCATGGCGGCATTCGAGACGCAGTCCTGTCGCCGAGTCGACGCCTGCCTGGCAATATCCGAGGAAGATGCGCGATGGGTTCGGCAGGCCTCGCCCACGACACGCGCGTTAGTTGTGCCTGCGGGCTCCGAATTAGCGCCAAGAAGGGATCCAGATCTTCGAATTGGGAACTCCATTCTGTTCATCGGTGCCCTGGATTGGATGCCGAATGCGCAGGGCATGAGGTGGTTTGCGAAGTGCGTCTGGCCGAAGATCAAGCAGGATGTACCTCTGGCCCGTTGTGTCGTGATCGGCCGGAATCCCCCGGCCGATCTGAGAAGGTGGGCGGAAGCCGATTCCAACGTTAGTGTTCTGGGATTCGTCGAAGACGTTGCGGAGTTTCGCTACCGGGCGAACGCTGAGATCGTGCCGATTCTGAGTGGTGGCGGAATGCGAGTCAAGATCTTAGATGCCTTCGCCCACGGCAACGCCGTAGTCAGCACAACCTTGGGCGCCACGGGAATTGAGGCCAGAGACGATAGCGAGATCCTCTTGGCCGATACCGAAGAGGGGTTTGCACAGCAGGTGGTAAGATTGCTGCTCAATCCAGGTCTGCAAAGAACAATCGGAGATTCGGCTCGCGCGCGGGTTGCCGAGCGATACGGTTGGGAGGCAGTCACAATTAGGCAGGAGGAGGCTTACTACTCAATACTTGCGGCGAGGGCACGGGCGCCGAAGGCCTGACCAATGGCACGTATCCTTTTCATTGCGTCACGGTTTCCCCATCCGCCGTTTCGGGGTGATATTGTAAGAACCCTCCAGCAGATTCAACAGCTTGGGACCCGCTTCGACATAACGCTTGTTGCACCGGCACCGCCGAGGGGTATCTCGCTCTCCAACACTGTGATCGCTGACCGGTGCGAGTTCATCCCTGTTCACCTAGCAGGGTGGCATGCTCTCCGCAATGTCGGGGCGTTCTTCGCGGACGACCTTCCGCTACAGACCGCCGCCTTTTTTTCGACCGCGTATTCGAAGGCGGCTGCACACGCGTTGAGGCGGCAGTCCTTCGACTTGGCCCACGTTCAAATGGTCCGAATTGGGCCCATTGTGAACACGCTCGAAGGCCTGCCGATCGTGGTCGATATGATCGACACGGCCTCCCTGAACATGGAGAGAAGGGCGGCTCGCGAAGGACTTCTGTTGCGTGGTCTCGTGGCATGGGAAGCCCGGAGGCTTCGAGCCTACGAACGGGTACTTTCGCAGCAGTGTGCCCGAGTGGTTGTTTCGTCTCCCGCCGATCTCCAGGCCTTGGACCTGGGCGACCGCACTCGGGTCGTGCCCTTCGGCATTGATCTGTTGTCGTTGCCATTCGTGGAGGGGGGGCGTGAGGAGGGTGAGATCGTCTTTACCGGTCGGATGGGCTATTTCCCCAACGCCGATGCGGCGGTCTACTTTGCAACGGACGTGTTCCCACTCGTGAGACGTAGGGTGGCTGAGGCGCGGTTCACGATTGTCGGAATTGACCCTCCGAGCCGGGTGAGGGCACTCGGTCGATTGCCAGGAGTGAAAGTGGTTCCTGATTCAAATCTACGGACCTACCTCGAGAGAGCCACCGTCGCGGTGGCGCCCCTGCGATCGGGCACGGGGCTGCAGATCAAGGTGCTAGAGGCAATGGCCAAAGGGGCACCGGTGGTCGCAACGCCGATGGTCTCCCCGGCGATTGCCGCTGTTGACGGTGATCATTGGTTTCTCGCCGAGTCCCCGACCGACTTCGCCGAGAGGGTCGCCTTCTTGCTCAGGAACAAAGAGGCCGCCCGCAGGATGGCCCACTCGGCTCGGCGTTTTGTGGAAACACGGTTTGCGCAGGAAGTGGTGGTTGCCCAAATGGGGGCCATATGGGAAGAGGTTCTTATAGCCGCGCGCCGTAAACCTCTCAGGCAGGCCTCAGGATAGCATGAGATCTGATCGGGCGACGGGCTCGCGACGGGCAGCCTTCGAATGACCCGCTATCTGATTACCGGCGGCGCGGGTTTTATCGGCTCGCATCTGGCGCAGACGCTGGCTGCCCAGGGTGCGCAGGTGCGCGTACTCGACAACTTCTCCACCGGCCGACGCGAGAACTTGCAGCCGGTCGAGAGCCAGGTGGAAATTATCGAGGGTGACATTCGCGACCTGGCGCTGGTGCAGCGCGCCATGCAGGGTGTGGACTACGTCCTGCATCAGGCCGCACGGGTTTCAGTGGTCGAGTCGCTCGAGGACCCGCAGACGACGCACGCGGTCAACTTGAGCGGCACCCTCAATGTGCTGTTGGAGGCGCGCGCGGCAGGCGTGCAACGCGTGGTGACAGCCTCCTCGTCCGCGGTCTACGGCGAGGGCGCGGTTCCCGCTCGCGAGGAGCAGACCCTGCTGCCGCTCTCGCCGTATGCGGTGACCAAACTCGCCGGCGAGGCTTACGCCCGCACGTTCACCACCGCCTTTGGGCTGGAGACCGTGGCCCTGCGCTACTTTAACGTGTATGGGCCGCGGCAGGACCCCACCTCGGAGTACTCGGGCGTCATCGCCCGCTTTGCCGAGGCGCTGCTCGGCGCCACGACGGTCACAATCTACGGCGACGGCGAGCAAACGCGGGATTTTGTCTTCGTCGACGACGTGGTGCGGGCCAATCTTCTGGCCTGCCGGGCCGCCGACGCGCCTGGGCGAGCGGTCAACGTGGGCACCGGGGTTGGGCGCACCGTTCGTGAACTGCTCGAACTCATGGCGCAACAGGCGGGCGTGCTCCCCGAAGTTCGTTTCGCGCCGGCACGTCCGGGAGAGATTCGTCATTCGTGCTGCGATCCGGACCAAGCCCGTGACTGGATTGGCTTCCGCGCGCAAGTGAGCCTGTCGGAGGGATTGCGGCAAACGGTCGCGTGGTACCGCGAAATGGCATCTGGGAGTAAGGGATGAAAGGTTCTGCCCCGACGATTCGCAACCGATACCTGTTTGTGGCCGACCTGCTGGCCATTCTGGTCTCGGTCTTCGTCTCGTTCGCCCTGCGGCTGGACGTCGGCGATTTGTTCGTCTCGTACTTGCCTCTGGCCGTGTGGCTGGCCGTGCAAGCTGTGGTCGTCAAGCCGGTCGTCTTTTGGGCCATGGGATTGTACCGACGCTACTGGGCCTACGCCAGCGTGCAGGAGTTGGTGCTGATCTTCAACGCGGTCGGGTTGAGCTCGCTCATTCTGGCGGTGTGGGTCTTTGTCAACATCATCTTGCGCTGGAACCTTGTCCCGCGCTCGATCCCCTTCATCGATTGGCTGGTGACGCTGTTCCTGGTAGGCGGCATCCGGCTCTCGGTGCGCGTGATCTCCGAAGTGAGGCGCGCGCGCCGCATCCTGCCGGGAGCCCATGGCTCGCGGCGTATTCTGATTGCCGGCGCCGGCGATGCCGGGGCGCTCGTCGCGAGGGAGATGCAGAAGAACCCGCAGCTGCGCATGCAGCCGGTCGGCTTTCTGGATGACGCGACCGAGAAATTGCACCAGAGCATCCACGGCATACCCGTGCGCGGAACGCTCTCGCATCTGGGGCTGGTGGCCAGCGAGCAGAACGCGGATGAAGTGGTCATCGCCATGCCCTCGGCCTCGGGCGAGGTTTTCCGCCGCGTCGCCGATACCTGCCGCGCGGCGCACATCCCCTTCCGCACGATGCCCGGGTTGTTCGAGTTGATCGGCGGGCGGGTGAGCGTCTCGCGCTTGCGCGATGTGGAAGTGGGCGACCTTTTGCGCCGCCAGCCGGCGCGCACCGCCGACCAGGCTGTGGGCCGCGCCCTGAGCGGCCGGCGCGTGCTGGTCACGGGTGCGGGCGGCTCCATCGGCCTCGAGTTGTGCCGCCAAATCGCCCGCTGGGGGCCGGCCGAACTCATTCTGCTGGGCCATGGCGAGAACAGCATCTTCGAGGCATTGATCGAGCTCGGCGAGGTTTTCCCGAGCCTGCCCCTGCATCCGGTCGTCGCCGATATCCGCGATCTGACTCGCCTCAGCCAGGTGTTTCGCAACCACCGTCCGAACGTCGTCTTCCACGCGGCGGCGCACAAGCACGTGCCCCTCATGGAGGCCAACCTCGAAGACGCCGTCACCAACAACGTCTTCGGCACGCGCAACATTGTGGAAGCCGCGCTGGCTGCGGAGGTCGAGCGGTTGGTGCTCATCTCGAGCGACAAGGCCATCCACCCATCAAGCGTCATGGGCGCCACCAAGCGCCTGGCCGAATTGGTGGTGCGCGAGGCCGCTCTGCGCAGCGGGCGCGTATTCGTTTCGGTGCGCTTCGGCAACGTGCTCGGCTCGCGCGGTTCGGTCATCCCGCTCTTCAAACGGCAGATTGCCCGCGGCGGGCCAGTGACCATCACTCACCCGGACATGAAGCGCTACTTCATGACCATCCCCGAGGCCGTCCACCTTGTGCTGCAGGCCGCCAGCCTGGGCGCCTCGGGCGAGACCTTCATCCTCAAGATGGGCGAGCCGGTGCGTATCGTCAGCCTGGCCGAAGACCTCATTCGCCTTTCGGGCCTCGAGCCGGGCCGCGATGTGCAGATTGTCTTTACCGGAATTCGCCCCGGCGAGAAGCTGGGCGAGCAGTTGTGGGAAGACAATACCGCTCTGCGCCCAACCGAGCACCCGGACATCCTGCGCCTTGAAGAGAACCACCTGCTGAGTGAGATCGACCTGCAGGGCCAGCTCAAGGAATTGGCCGAGATGCTTCAGCGCGGCGAGAGCGGTGCCATGCTTGAGCGGCTCAACCTCCTGGCGGATGGCTCGCTCGGCCAACTGCCTCCGCCGGATTGGAACGCGGTCTGACCTCGTCTTGTCCCTGCTAATTGCGGCGGGCTCTCCCTCCCATGTCCATGGCTAGGTCTCCGATACGACGGATTGTCGCGGCGCTGATCGCGCTGGGTCTCTTCCAAGCGGGGCCGATTCCGGTACGCTCAGCGTGGGCCGCACAGTGCGTTGCAGGCCCGCTGCCCATCCAGGCGCAGCCCGCTGCATGGTTCCCCGAAAATGCTCTCCTCGCGTGGCAAGCCGGTCGATCGTTTCTGCTCGCTGGCCGCAGCTCCGAGGCGCTGTGCTTTTTCGATCACGCGCGGCTGCGACTGGAGGGCGTCGCTCAACTTGAACTCGACCTTGGCGACGCGTATGCCCAGAACGGCGACCTTGAACAAGCCATGGCCCGCTGGCGATCGGCGGCCGA
>JBGOXY010000121.1:0-7045 GCA_041479415.1 Anaerolineae bacterium | reverse complement strand
TGTTTCACCTGCGTGATCGGGGCGGAGGTGGAAACTTCGCCATGCGCGGCATTATCCCTGCCCAAATCATCATGGCAGTGATTGCGGCGCACGCTGTTGACGGGTGGGCACTCGCAAAGACGAAGCCTGGGATGCGCGTCGCGTTCGGGTACCTTCTATTGACATTCCTTCTTGTCGGCGGGATATCCTGGGGTCTGGACGTTCAGCAACTTGCCCGCGACCCAGTGGGAAGCGCCTTGCATGTCAATGGTGTGGTCAAGGTCCTTCGAGTCGATATTGCCGCTGAGCCAGGTTGGCCCGGTGAACTTGATTACATACACTGGCTGAATGCAAACACCCCGGAGGATTCGCTGATTGTTGAAAGTGGTCCATTGCCAGAAGATAACCGACGCTTCCGCATGCTCGAACGGATGCGGTTCATTTCAGTGTCGGACGCAATGAACCTAGCGTATTGGGACTATGATCTTGCATTGGCTCCTGCCAAGCTTGCTGAGAGAATGTATCTGGGCGAGGACGACACCGATGTGTTATACCAAGCCCTGCATTCGAAATACGCGCAGTCGTCTGATGCTCCCCTCTACCTTGTTGCGCGCGGCGCAGAGCGTGAAGGTTTGGGCGCGCCAGTCTATGAGGACGAGTTTGTCGCGATCTATTCGATCGACCGCGATTGAATCCGATGCTCAAATGCCAGAACCACGAGAATCCCTTTAGCAGCCAAACCTAGATGTCTAGCACCTTCCTTGGCACCGATGCATCCACCTGGGCGCGCCTGGGTTGGCTGGTTGCGCTTTCCATCCTGATCTGGCTGGTGTATGTCTTCTGTCGCCTCGCCCGAGGCGATCGCCTCCTTGTTGCCGCATGCGCCGCGACCGTCTTGAGCACCGCTCAGATCATTGCCACGCAACTCATCCTGGGTTGGCTTGGCCTGCTGACGCCGCTGGCGATTGCCGCGGCCTCCGTGTCGCTGAGCGCATTCATCGCTACCGTTGGCATCATCCCGCGGCGAATGGCAATCCGCACCGCGCTACGCGACGCGCGCATTCAGGTCCGCCGGGTCTCGCTGCCGGCTTGGGCGTGGCTGCTCATTCTCCTGTACGCCGCGATCCTGCTGCGCAACATCGTTTACGGCTGGTTTCTCCCGCCCTACGATCGCGACGGACTTGCGTATCACCTGCCGATCATGGCCAGCCTGTTCCAGGCGCACGCTGTCGTGCCCATTCCGAGCCTCTCGGTCTGGGTCCGCTCGTATCCCATCAACGGCGAGCTCCTCCAGTTGTGGAGTTTCCTGCCGCTCGGGCTCGACAAGCTGGTTGACCTGGCCTTTCTCCCGGGAGTTGCTTTCGGCGCGCTGGCCCTTTTCGGAATCGCCCGTTATTTCGGAGCGTCGCGTGCTTCGGGCATCGCGGGCGCTGCCGTGTTTGCGTTTGCGCCCACTGTCTTCTTGCGCCAAGTCGGTTCGTACAACGATGCCTGGATGGTCTCGTTCTTCTTAATGGGGGTGTTCCTCTTGTTGAAGTCTGCGCTGATCGCCCCGGCGCGCGTCGTG
This sequence comes from Anaerolineae bacterium, assembly GCA_041479415.1. GTDB lineage: Bacteria > Chloroflexota > Anaerolineae > Anaerolineales > RBG-16-64-43 > RBG-16-64-43. The sequence goes on along the minus strand of JBGOXY010000121.1, from coordinate 5,499 downwards.
GAGACCGCTCTGCTGTGCGGGCTGTGCGCGGGCATCGCGGCAGGGACCAAGTACTCGGGCCTCGCTCTGGCCGGGCTGCTTGGTGTCTTCCTCGCAGTCCGCCTGCTCGAAAGCAGAGCACCCCAGGAGTCTGGAGCCACAAGTCCGGGGTCGACCTCTATTCGACTGAGGCGGGTGGTCCTCGGTCTATTGGTCTTCATCGCTTGCGCTCTGTTCCTGGGCGCGTACGCGTATGTGCGCAATTGGATCGTGGAGGGCAACCCGCTCGCGCCGGCGCAGGTCGGCCTCGGCGAGAGGATCGTGTGGCCCGGGCTTGAAATGGATAAGATACTTGCACTCGAGGCTGGTTCGCCCGTCGACGGCCTCTCCTGGCCGGCGCGGATTGGCGCAGCCTGGTTCGACCGGCTTGCGCCCCTCTACGACTACAATTTCGGAGGCAGCGGGCCGCTGTGGGCCTTCCTCGGCCTACCTGGGCTTGTCTTCTGGGCCGCGGCCTCGCTGAGGCGTCGCGCTTTGTGGCCGCTGCTGCTCCTGTTCGGCGCGCTACTCGTCTTTGCGGTGACGCCCGACAATTGGCGCCCGCGCTTTGCGCTCGTCCTGCTCCTGCCGATGGCCGTCGGCGCCGCTCTGCTGGTCGACCAGCTGCGCGGTTGGCCAGGGTTGCTCGTGCGGGCCGAACTAATCCTCTTGGCGGGCTTCGTCGTGCTGGCCACAATGCCGCCGGCGGAGATCACCGCTGCTCAGTTGAATGATTTCGTCGCCCATGCGGACGACCGCACGCGTTCGGCCGCGCGCATCGCACAACCCGACCAGGTGTATGACTGGATCGAGCGCGAGACGCTGGCTCGGCCGGCGACAATCGCGTACGGCCGGCGAGTGGATATCTACCCGCTATTCGGTGCGGACCTGCGCAACATCGTCCTTCACTTACGCGCGCCTGATGAACTCGGATGGCACGCAGCACTTGAATCCAGCGCGGCGGTACTGGTCGTCACTTCGCTGGGCAGCAAGGAAGATGAATGGACTCGCACCAGTGAGCTCTTCGTGGAGGTCATCCGCGCGGAGCCACTGGCGGTATTCACCCGAAGGTGATGGAATGAGGGATGCGCCTCCCCGCGGTTGGACTGCCGCCACCGCGCTCGCGATGACCGGCGTGCTGGCCGGCTACCTGCTCGCCGCAGAACGCCTGGCCTCGCTCACAGGCGCCTACGGATGGTTCCGCCAACTCGCGGGGTTGATCTTCGCCGGGGGAGGCTGAGATGCCAGCCTCCAAGAGGGAGAAGCCTTTATGAGAGTCGCGCTGTTCGTTGTCGAAGCGGCCCTGGCCTACGTGCTGCCGGGATGGCTTGCCCTTCATCTCGTCGAACTGCCACGCGCCAGCCGGTGGCTTCGCCTCGCGCTGGCCGTTCCGGTTTCGCTCGTCATCGTGCCATTCTTGCTTGTTGCTGCTTCAAACTTCATCCCGCTGCGCCCCAATCCCTTCTGGTTGACGGCTTTGGTCGCGCTGCTCGGGGTTGGCGTGGTTCTGCTGCGCAGATCGCGGCGTGTGCCGCGGCTAGGGCTGCGCGCACGCGATGGCGCAGGCGGGATCGCGGTCTCGCGCGGCGAGGCTCTCTTGGCCGGCGCCTTCATTCTCCTTTTCACCCTGGCCATCAACCTTCCGCGGCTCGACTTCCTGGTCAACGGCAACCTCGCCACCTGGGGCGGCAGCGGGGATGAGTATTGGCACCTGGCCGAACTGGTCTCGGTGGCGCGCAGCGGGCTGCCGCCGCACCACTACTTCTTCCCGGATCAGCCGCTGGTCTACTACTACTGGTCGTGGATCTACCCTGCGATACTCGCGAACACGCCCGGTCTGGGCGTGTCGCTGGCGCGGGCCCTGGCCGTTCATGCCATCGTCCAGACTGGCGCCTTCGTGGGTTTGAGTTGGTATCTGCTGCGGCTCAACTTCCGTTCGCGCCTGGCGCGCTGGGGTGGGCTGTGGGCCCTGACGCTGGCGGGCGGGTTCGACTTCTTCGCCACGCTCAGTATGTACAAAGTGGAAGACTGGCAGCGGCGTGTCGTGTGGCTGGTGTCCAACAACCAGATCTCCTCCTTCCCGACTCTCTTCATGTGGGTACCTCAGCATGTGGCCGGGGCGATGGCATTCGTCATGGCATTGCTCCTCTGGCGCAACGTGCGCGCGCCGGCCATCGTGCGGGCTGTTATCCTGGCCCTGTTGGCGGGCTTCTGCCTGGGCTCAAGCGCTTTCATCTTCCTCTCGATGGCCATCGCCGGGCTAGTGTGGATGCTCTTGCACACGCGGTTGTGGTGGCGGGTGAAGGCAATCGGGCCGATGGCGTGGGCGGCCGGGCTGTTTGCGCTTGGGGCAGGGCGACAGGTGCTCATGAGCCTCGCGCAGAGCGGGGGGATCAAGGTCAATGAGTTTCGCGTGCCCATGCTGGAGGGATTCCTCGAAACAAGTTCGCCGCTCTTTCAATCCCTCGACCGCTGGCTGTCGCTCCTGGGGTTCCCGCTCGTCCTGGCGTGGGTCATGCTGGTTGAAATAGGCCTGCCGTTTGCGCTCTACAGCGTCTGGCTCTTCACCCGCGGTCTGCGGGAGCGTGGGCGCTGGGCGAGATTCATCATGTTCTTCCCTCTGCTCTACCTCATCCTGACAATCGTCTTCACGCACGGCGGCCCGGGGCGCAATTTCGTGACGCGCGGGTCGGTCCCGGCACAAATCGGCATCGTGCTTGGTGCGGCGCTGCTGCTCGCGCAGGTCAACTGGCGCGGCCTGGGCCGCCTGCAACGCGGATTCATCACCTATGCCGCGGCGGTTGCCGTGCTGACCCAATCGCTGACTCCGTTCTTCGATCTGCGCACGCGGTCGCTGCAGGCCATCGGCCGCGCCGCACATGCCGAGCAGGCGGTCCAAGTGGCTGGCATCACCATCGGCACGCCGCCTACGCCGTGGCCGGCGCAATTCGAATACATCCGTTGGATCAACACCCACACGCCGGTCGAGGCTCTGATCGTCGAAACCGGCAGGATCGAGGATGACACACGTTTCCGTCTGCTCGAACGCATGCGGCTGGTAACCTATTCGATGGCAAGCGAGATGAGCCTGATGTCGGTTGATCTCGAGTTGCTTGACCCGGTCCGCTGGCAGGCGGCTCGCGATGTCTCCGAGGCGGCTGCACCACTCGAGCTGCTGGCGGCCTCCGAATACGCCCGCATGCGGCGCGTGCCGGTCTACATGGTAGAGCGAGAGAAGGCCGACGACCCGGCAGGGGAGGTCGTCTACGAGGATGACTTCGTGCGAGTTGTTCTGATTGGGCGAGATTGAGCGAGGCCTCTCCGTGATGAATGCAGCGCGTCGAACGCGCATCCTGTACCTGCTGCCAACACTCGCCGCCGGCGGCACCGAGCGGCAAGCCATGGAGTTGGTGCGCCATCTCGATCGGACGATGTTCGATCCGATCCTGGCGACCATCTATGATCCAATAACCGTTCCGATTGAGATTTCGCCCGGGGACGACCTAGTCCTCAGCCTGCGCAAGCCGCTCGGCAAGCTGGGCAACTTGGTCGCGCTGGCGCGGCTGGTGGGCCTCATTCGCGCCCGTCGCCCCGACATTCTCCAGTCGTACCTGCGCGCGGCGGATCTCTATGTGCGTCTGGCCGGCCTACTGGTCGGTCACCCGCGCCTGGTCACTTCGCTGCGCACCCGCATCGGCGGCTTCTGGTCGCGGCCGTGGCAGTGGACCGAGCGAGTGCTATGGCGCGCGAGCCGGGTCATTGTGTCGAATTCCGCCGCCGCAGCCGAGGAAGCTGAAGCGTTGCTCGGCATTCCGCGCGCCCGTCTGCGTGTCATCGAGAACGGCGTCGACATTCGGCGCTTCACCCCCGCACCCGATGTCGCAGCCGCCAAGCGGGCACTGGGCGTGAGGGAGTCCGCGCGCGTGGTCGGTATGGTCGCGCGTTATTCGCCGGTGAAGGACCACCGCACGCTGCTGCAGGCGGTGCATATGCTACGAATGGAGGGACGCTGGCCGGCGCAAGCGAAACTCCTGCTGGTGGGAGGAACAACCTTTACCGAGGCCCGTGCGGAGGTTGAACGATGGGTGCTCGAGTGGGATCTCGCGCCGGTGGTCGAGGTGCGCGGGGTGACCTCCGCGATCGAGTCGGTCTATCACGCGCTCGATGTGTTGGTCTTACCCTCGAAGTATGAGGGGTTCCCGAATACCGTACTTGAGGCAATGGCCTGCGGCGTTCCGGTGATCGTGTCGCAAGCCGCGAACGCGGCGGGCGTAGTGGTCGAGGGCGAGACGGGTTGGACCTTCCCCACCGGCGACGCGCTTGCCCTCTCCCGTCGACTCGAGAGCGCGCTCACGATTGCGACCGATGTGCGCCAGCGTCTTAGGAACTCTGCTCGGGCGAGGGTGGAATAGCACTATTCGCTTCAGGTCATGGTTGACCACTATCAGCAGCTCTACGCTGAGTTGATGGAGGCCGCGTGAGCCGCGTGCGGGTCGCCTTTGTCCACGAGCACTACCCGCTCTACCGGCACGAGTTGTTCGGGCTTCTGGCGCAGCGCCACGAGGTCGAATTCTACTTCGTCAACGAATCCCCGCGCCGCCTGCCGCCGCACTCCCATACGCTGCGCGGCTTTCGCATCCCGGAGATGGCAGACTTCGTCGTCGCGCCCGGTCTTACCCGGGCCGTGCTGGGCGCCCACGAGGAGCGGCCGTTCGACCTGATCCTCGGCTCCGACCTCGGCTCGTATGCCACCCTTGCGGCCTTTCGCGCGGCGCGCATCGCGCGGCGGCCGTTCGTGCTGTGGAGCGGCGAGTGGGTTGCCACGCGTCACCCGCGGCGCTGGCTGAGCCGGCCCCTCGAGGCCCTCGTCGTGCGGCGATCGGCCGCCAGCCTGGCCTACGGGAGCCGCGCCGCGGCCTATCTCGAACACCTCGGTGCGCCCCGCGATACGATCAGCCAGACCGGGAACACAGCTGGCTATGTGTTCGACCGGGACGACCGTGCGCATCTGACAAGAATCCGATTCGAATGGGGCATCGGAGATCGACCGGTTGTGCTGTTCCTCGGACGATTGATACCGGTCAAATCGCCTGATCTTCTCTTGAGAGCATTTGTGCGAGTCGCTGCAAAGCGGCCGGAGATCTTCCTGGTCGTGGCCGGCGAAGGCCCCATGCTGCCCGCGCTCGAGCACCAAACGGAGCGTTTGGGCTTGACCTCAGTTCACTTCACACGCCGGGCCGTCGTGGGCAAAGCTGAGAAAGACATGCTCTTCTCGCTGGCCGAAGTCTTTGTCCTGCCGTCGCGCCGGGCGCGGGTGGCCGAAGCCTGGGGATTGGTGCTCAACGAGGCGGCCAACGCGGGGCTGCCGATCGTCGTCTCTGAAACGGTCGGTGCAGTGGGCGACTTGATCCGCCCAGGCATTAGCGGGCTGGTGGTGCCCGACACGGATGAGCCAGCGCTCGAGGCAGCGATCCTGCATCT
>JBGOXY010000120.1:0-7179 GCA_041479415.1 Anaerolineae bacterium | reverse complement strand
CCTTCCCGTACAACGCCGAAGCCTCCTCCGGTTCGAATTATGGTCCCCTGAACTTGGCCTTGCTGGACGCGGTGCAGGCACGCGTCGACGCCCTGCGTGCCGCCGATCCGGCGAACACAGCTCCGATTCCGGTCGACCTGGTGACCGCCTCGGGCAGCGGACTCGACCCGCACATCAGCGTGGCCGCCGCGCTATTCCAGTTGCCGCGGGTCGCACGCGAACGCGGTCTTTCGGAGGACCAGGTGCAGCAGCTGGTGGACAAGTACACGCAAGGCCGGCAACTCGGAATCCTGGGCGAGCCACGGGTTAACGTCCTCGAACTCAACCTGGCACTCGATGGCCTGCCGTAAGGTCGTCTGTGTTGCCTCAAGCAGAATCGATCGCCGAGAGCAGTGTGGCGTGCTATCGCCGATCTTTTCCACGGAGCGGCTTCTCCCTCCCAGTGTCGCAACCCCCTTGGACGCGTCCGCATGAGTCCGCGGCCAAGTGCTGCGCGAAGGCTCCTTCGAGGGAGTGACTCAAGAACCCACGCCGAACACGCACGTAGAGCACTCATGATTCCCCCGGGCGGGCTGGACCGGGCGGCCGTCGAATGCGCGCCTGGCCTGTCCGACGGGCCCTATTTGACACAAACCTCTCAACCGCGGACAATGAGACCCGACTCGGAGCGACCCAGCGATGTCTGAACCTCTCCGCCCTGATCCCGATGAGCTTCTGGCGCGCGTCCAAGCCGAGGAACAACAGCAATCCCGCGGGAAGCTGCGCATCTTCCTGGGATTCGCAGCCGGCGTAGGCAAGACGTACGCCATGCTGGAAACGGCACGCCAAAGACACGCCGAAGGGGTGGATGTGGTCATCGGCTATGTCGAGACTCACGGTCGGGTCGAGACCGAAGCACTCGTCAAGGGCCTGGAGATCCTCCCTCGCCGCCACGTGGAGTACCGCGGCAGCTTGCTCCCCGAATTCGACGTCGACGCCGTTCTGGCGCGCCGCCCGCAACTCGTGCTGGTCGATGAGTTCGCCCACACTAACGCGCCAGTGTGTCGCCATCCGAAGCGATATCAGGACGTGCGCGAGCTGTTGTCCGCGGGGATTGACGTCTACACCACCCTTAACATCCAGCACTTGGAAAGCCTCAATGATGCCGTGGCCCAGATCACCGGGGTCATCGTCCGCGAGACGATCCCCGACAGCGTTTTGGATGAAGCCGCCGAGATCAAACTCGTCGATCTGCCGCCCGACGAACTGATACAGCGCCTGAACGAAGGCAAGGTCTATGTCCCCGATCAGGCGGCGCTGGCCGTCGAACGCTTCTTCCGCAAAGGCAACCTCACCGCCCTGCGTGAGATGGCGTTGCGCCGCGCCGCGGGGCGCGTCGACGATCAGATGCTGGCCTACATGCAAACGCAGGCGATCCCCGGCCCGTGGCCCGCAGGTGAACGGCTGCTGGTGTGTGTGAGCAACAGCTCGCTCGGCGAACGGCTGGTGCGCTCCGCGCGCCGCCTGGCGGACGAACTCGGCGCCGAATGGTCCGCCGTCCACGTCGAGACGGGGGAAGCTGGCCGGCTGTCGGCCGAACTGCGCGATCGTGCGGCCCGCACGCTACGGCTGGCCGAGGAATTGGGGGCCAAGACGGTGACCATTCCGGGTCAATCCGTCGTCCAAACCGTGCTCGGCTACGCCCACGGGCACAATATCACCAAGATCATTGCCGGCCGACCGGTTCGATCCCGTTGGCAGGAGTGGATGCGCGCCTCCGTCGTGGATGAGTTGATTCGCGAAAGCGGCGCCATCGACGTGTTTGTGGTGAGCAGTGAGGCCGTAGCTCCGTCAACAGGCGAGGAGCGCGCGATCTTCCCGCACCGCCCATGGCGCCGCTACCTGCAGAGCACGCTTCTTGTCGCAGCAGCCACGCTGCTTGGGGCACCCGTCTCCGCCATCATCTCGCCCGTAAATATCGTCATGCTGTATCTGGTGGTCGTGGTCGTCGCGGCCGTGACCTTGGGCCGAGGCCCGTCGATTCTGGCCTCCCTCCTAAGCGTGATCGCTTTCGACTTCTTCTTTGTCCCCCCGCATTTGACGTTCGCTGTGTCGGATACCGAATACATCCTCACCTTCATCGGTTTGTTCGTGGTGGGCCTCGTCATCAGCAGCCTTGCGGCCCAAGCGCGCGAACAGGCCAACGCGGCCCGAGATCGCGAGGGACAGACCGCCAAGCTCTACGAGCTCAGCCGGGACCTGGCGGCACTGTCCGGGCTCGACGGGATCATGCAAGCCCTGCTGCGTCACATCCAGGGAACCTTCGGCCGAGAGGGGGTGATCCTCCTGCCCCAGGAAGGCCACCTCGAGCCCACCACCACCGGCGGAGGGCTGAAACTGGATGAGAACGAGTTGGCCGTGGCCGACTGGGTATTTCGGCACGGCGAGCCCGCGGGACGTAATACCGATACCCTCACCGCGGCCCGGTTGCGCTACCTGCCGCTCAAAACAGCACGCGGCGTACTCGGCGTGCTCGGCATACTCGGCCCGAGCGACCCGGAGCGGCAGCTACCGCGCGAACAGCTTCGACTCATGGAGGCTTTTACCAGCCAGGCGGCGGTAGCCATCGAGCGGGCTCAACTTGCCGAGGAAGCGCAGCACGCGCATGTCCTTCAGGCAACCGAGCAGCTCCAAGCCGCTTTGCTCAATTCCATCTCCCACGACTTGCGCACGCCCCTGGTCTCGATCACCGGCGCCTTGACCAGCCTGGAGGCGGACAGCGCCCGCCTCGACGAGCCGACCCGCCGCAGCCTGATCGAGAACGCATTGGAGGAATCGGGGCGCCTCAACCGGCTGGTGGGTAACTTGCTGGACATGACCCGGCTCGAGTCCGGTGCGATACGCATCCGCCGGGAGTCGGTGGAAGTCCAGGACGTCATCGGATCGGCACTGGCACAATTGGACGATCGCCTGGGGAAGCGCCACGTGTTGGTGACGATACCCGACGACTTGCCGCTCGTGCCGTTGGATTTTGTGCTGATCATCCAGGTCCTGGTCAACCTGCTTGACAACGCCATCAAGTACTCTCCACCGGACGCGCCGATCGAGGTCAGAGCACGACTGGCCGGCGGGCACCTCGAGATTGAGGTGGCCGACCGGGGAGTCGGGATCCCGCGTGAGGATCTGGCGCGCGTTTTTGACAAGTTCTACCGCGTCCAGCGCCCCGGAAGCGTCAGTGGCACCGGGCTGGGGCTCTCAATCTGCAAAGGCATCGTCGAGGCACATGGCGGGTTCATCGGCGCGGAGAACAGGGAGGGTGGAGGTACAGTGATCACTCTCGGAATTCCATTCGCCGAGGCCTTCCGAGCATGACGCCGGAAGGCTTGCGGGTTCTGGTCATCGATGACGAGCCGCCCATCCGGCGGTTTCTTCGAACCGCGCTCGCCGCGCACGACTGCACCGTGATGGAGGCGAGCACCGGCGAGGAAGGGCTGACGGCTGCCGCCAGCCATCGGCCGGATCTCATCATCCTGGATCTCGGCCTCCCCGATGTGGACGGGATCGAGGTCACCAAGCGCTTGCGAGAGTGGGCAACCATCCCAATCATCATCTTGTCGGTGCGGGGGCAGGAGACGGACAAGGTGAGTGCCCTCGATGCAGGGGCTGACGACTACCTGACGAAACCCTTTGGAATCGGCGAGTTGCTGGCGCGAATCCGCGTCGCCATGAGGCGCGCGGCCCGATCAACCGTCGATCCGATCTTCACGTCCGGGGACCTGACCGTTGACTTCTTGCGGCGGGTGGTGAAGCAGGCCGACCGGGAGGTCCAGTTGACGCCTACCGAGTACGACCTGCTGCGGGCACTCATCACCAACGCCGGCAAAGTCATCACCCACAACCAGCTCCTGCGTCAAGTGTGGGGCCCGGGGTACGAGCAGGAGACTCACATGCTGCGCGTGAACATCAGCAACCTGCGCCGCAAGCTGGAGCCCGACCCGACTCGACCGATCTATATCTTGACGGAACCGGGAGTGGGATATCGCCTGAGGGAAATCTCCGAGGGGAGCTGACATCGCTCGTCGGAACCGTCAGGTCGGCGCAGTGTGCCGGCGGCGCCGCCCCCAATGCAACTGCCTCAACGACGACATCCACGAACGATTGCACGCCCCTTGCTGCCACTGAGGCAACCGCCTCGGTCAGACCGATCTGGACAGAGCGTGCCTAGCCGCCAGGTTGAAGCACCTGCTACCGGAGGCCACCGTGGTCGAAATCCCGTTCATAGTTGTGCTCGACCCCGTGGATTCCTTCGAGGCACAACCAGACTGGGCCGCAGCACGTTTCGTGTTTCCCCAGGCAGAGCAATGCCCGAGCATCGTGCGGAGTCAACCCAGTCTAAATGACACCGTGGATTCCGGGGTGGAGACTTCGGCTTCGGCGACTGGTGTGACCTCAAAGGGCGCCATGCTGCGGGTTCAGCATTGGATGTGGAAGGGTCCCCCCAATCAACTAGCGAACCGAATCGGCTCCGCGATGACAGGGATACTGCCACCGAAGAGACACGGGCGCCACCCCGCCCCGGACGCCCTCACACCCTTCAGAACGCAAGGGTAGTCCCCATGGCCCCTCTCGAGGGGGCGAAGCTCGGGACCCTCTGTCCAGAGACTCTTGGACGGGGAAGCACTTTCAGTTCTCGACTCTCAGGGCTAGCTCTCCTGAAGGAGCACGGCGACTCTGCCCTCGAGCCTTCGAAGATGGGGATTGAAGATCAGTAGTGGTAGCGAGCCTGGAGGAAATCGATTCGCGCATCTCGGACGAGATAGACTACTCGGTGTTCCTGCGTCAGCCTTCGGGACCACGCGCCCGGGGCGAGATACTTCAGCGGTTCCGGCTTTCCCATCCCTGCGAAGGGGTCGCGCAGAATCGCCTCAACCAGGGCAAGCAGGCGCAGAGCTACCTTGCGGTCGGCTGCAATCCAGTGCTTCAGATCCTCGATGAACTCCGGTTGAAAGACGGCCTCGCGTGCCTTACTTGGCAAGGCCGACCTCCCGTTTGAGGTCATCGACGGTAAGGGTACGCCCGCCGCCCTTAAGCGCTCGGGCAAGCGCATCCAGAAGTCGAACGGCATTCGCCGGAGAGCGAAGGAGATGGGCGGTTTCGGTCAGGCTGGCAAGTTCGTCGGCGTCGATCAACGCCGCGCGATCGCCATTGCGCCGGCGGATGATCACCACCTCCCGGTCATTGGTCACGGCATCCAACAGCGCAGCCAAGCGCTGCCGGGCGCTTGAGTAGCTCATTTCTACAGTCATTGTGGACTCTCCCATGTTGTACAGCTTTATTGTACAACAAATCCCGATGCCGTCAAGAGCCGTCCGGATGAGTGACTCGTGGGAGTGAGGGCAGGGAATGGCCTACGTCACTGGGTTGCCGCGCACCGCCCGCAGCAGTGCGCGCAGTTCGCCGAACGATACCTGCCGGGTGGCGACGACCAGCACCAGGTATCCGACGCAGGCCAGCACGGCCAGCTCCACGTTGCGCCCAAGACCGCTGCGCAGGAAGATAAGACCGAGGAAGGGCAAGCCAAGCAGCACGGCCCTCAGCCACCCGGTCATCGAATATCTCAGCACCCGCCGCGCACGCCAGGTGAATACCGCTGCATACGCAAGCGATGCCGCAAGGACCGCCAGCGCCGCTCCCACCCCGCCCCACATCGCCGCCAGCCCGTACCCGAGCACCCACATGCCCACCAACCGCACCGCCGCAGCCAGAGCGGCGTCTTTCGGGCGACCGTGCGTGATGGAGACCAGCCGCGCCAGGACGGCCGGAACCTGCAGGACGCCAGCCGCCAGCAACGGCATGAGCACGACCGCGGACTCGGCATAGGACGGGCCGACAACCAGCCGCACCGCATCCGCGCCGAGCAGCACCCCGCCCAACAGGAAGAGCATCGCCCCCACAGTGAAGACGCGCAGCAGGCGGTCCATCCAGGCGCGCTGCGCATCTTCCTCCGCGCGCGCGGCGAGCGCGGCGATGGGCGCCGCGAACGCGAAGGACACGGCCCCCAGGCTGGACTCGAACATCAGATACAAGGAATAGGCGACGCCGAAAAGGGCCACCTGCTCATAGTCACCGGTCGCTGCGCGCAGTAGCGCCTCGCCGCTGCGTTGGCTGATCGAGAGCAAAAGCGTCCCCACGAAGTAGGCCGCGCCGAACCGCAGATGCGCGAGCGATCCTCTCCAGTGCGGACGCATCTCCGACGGGCGGACGAAGTCGCGGGCGAGCACCAGTCCCAGGCCGGCGGTGATGGCATATACCGGAAGCAGGGCGAGCGTGGCGCCGACAAGCCCGCCTAACCGATAGCCAAGCGCGAGCAGGCCGATGGCCAGCCAGCGATTCGCCACCTCCTGCAGGCCCCACTTGGCCGCCTGCCCCAGCCCGATGAAGATGGCAAATACGACTCCCGTCATGGCGTCCACGAAGATCGCAGCGGCCAGGGCAGCGATCGCCAGCTGCGGCAGGTCTGCCAGCCACAAGCGCAGGATGATGAAATAGCCGATGGCCAGGAGGGTGCTGGCAAAGAGACGGATGGCGAGCAAGCGCCCGAACAACTTGCGCACGACGCCCACGTACCCGCCAGCTAACAAGCGCGGTGCGCGCTGAGCGAAGACTTGCACGAACCCCAGGCCCGCGGCCAGCACGAACCAATCGGCGATGGAGGTCAGCAGCGCGTAGCGCCCGTAGTCCGCCCGCCCCATCAGGCGCGGGATGATCGCGGCAAAAGCGACGCCGCTCGCCAGATGCAAAACGCGCAATGCCACGAGCCAGCCGGCATTGCGCACGCCCGAAACTGAGTCGACGTCTGAGGTCATTCCGTCCAAGGCCGTGATCTCGTTACCCCGCAGCCCGTTCATCGCCGAGATTGGCGAGAGAACCGAACAACAACCCACGCTTCGGAAGCGGGCGCGGTCGACCCCTCGCCGGTCTTTTCGGCGCAATCTCGAGGCCCAGAGCCAGCACGCCGCGCTGCCGACTCACTTCGCATTCCCTGGCCGAGCCCCACAAGGGAGGTCGCGGCCCAGCAGTGTCTAACCCGCGCGATTGTAGCATGCGGTCCGGGGCGGCTCATGCGATGCAGACCGCATGCACTCGGGACCTCAGGCAACCGTTCATCCGCACGCCATTCGTGCAAGAATGTCCTCGCTG
>JBGOXY010000119.1:0-7183 GCA_041479415.1 Anaerolineae bacterium | reverse complement strand
CGTCGGAATGTAATAGCGGTGCGCGCCGGTGGCGGCCGCGAGTTTGGCCGAGGAAGGATTGGGGACCTGATACAGCTCACGGCCGGTGGTGGGGTTGAGGCCGTAGCCGGCATACGCCAGGTCCACCGCAATGAGCAAGACCGCTGCGGCTGGTGCCAGGCTGCCAAGGGGTGCCGGCCGATTCGCAGCCTGTGCATCACTCCCGGAAGGTTCCGCCCGCATGCGCGCGAATCGCCACACAATCGTGCAGGCAAGCGCTGTGATCCCGGCGCGCACCGTGGAGGCAATGAAGGATGATTGCGTATCGAGCGCGAGGGCCGCGATGCCCGCGGCCAAGAGGATGGCCAGCGTGGCCGCGATCGCACGCGAGGCCCAGCGCTTGACGCTCGAGCTGGGCGTACCCCAGCGCTCGGCGCCGGCGCCTGCGAGCAGCGCCAGGGCAAATACGAAGATCAGCATGATGCGCGTCGGCGCCTGGAACAAGTCGAACGTCGGCACCCAACGGTAGAGCCAGGGGAAGACGGGTGTGTTGCTCCCCAGCGCGAGGAGCAGCGCCAGGGGAATGCAGATGGCGAGCAGGCCGAATGGGACGCGCGGCAAGGAGGCCTGCACCTCACGCCGACGCCGAAGCCAGGCGATGAGCGCGACCAGGCTCAGCGCGAGGGGAAGCAGGCCGATGTAGATTGCATCTTCCCAATAGTTGGCATAGCCCCAGAAGAGACCGCGCGCTGGGTTGCCGAAGAGATCGGGCGCGATAAGACCTGCCAGACGCCAGGGCCAGAACGAGTAGGTGAGCGCCGTCTGCATGTCGATGCCGGAAGCGCGCGGTGAAGCGCGCAAGTACTCTAGGGTGGGCAGAACCTGGGCGGCGGCGAGCGCAAGCGCCAGCCCGGTTGAAATCGCCACATCAAACCATCCGCGCAGCACGGCGAGCACGGGGCGGTTGTTGTCAAGGTGGCGTGCAGAGACCCATGCGACGAGAAGCAGCCACGTGTACCACCATGTCTGCCAATGGCCGGCCAGGATTTGCATCCCCAGGGCCAATGCCAAGAGCGTGCGCCGCAGGCGCGCGTGTGGCTCGTTCAGCCGATCGCCGGCCAAAATAACCCAGGGCACCCAGCCCAGCGCCGCGTTCAAGCTGAGGAAACCGCCGCGTGCAACGACGTACCCGGACAGTGAGAAGGCGAGCGCGGCGACAGACTGAGCCAACAGGCCAAGCCCGAGGCGCCGCGCGAGGCGGCTCATCCCGGCGCCGGCCAACACCCAATGGGAGATGATCAACCAGGCGTGACCCACCTCGACCGGCACGGCCAGCAGCAGCCAATTCGGCGGATACAGGAGGGCGGATTGCGCGTTGGCCAAAAGCGGTGCGCCCATGCCGACCAGTGGATTCCATAGCGGAAGGTGTCCGGCCAGGACTGTTGTCTTGGCGAACTGATGCCACGGCTGGAATTGGAGCAAGGGGACTCCCCAGAAGATAGCCTGGCCGCCGCCGATAGCCGGCCACAGGATGACCAAGGAGGCCGCCAGCACGATCAGCGTCGGCCACCAGGCTGGGGAGAACCAGGTTCGCATGCGGGAGATGGTCATCTTTCGAGCGCCAACCTCACCTTCTCTATCGTTCGCGCGAAAACGAATCGCGATTGGGCCGTCTGAGAGTGAGAGCCGTCACGCGGCTCGCCTTATTCGCATCATGGCGGGAGAACGGGCAGGACCTCGAAAACGTGCCAGCCATCGTCGGCAAAGCGAGATTCGATACCCGGCAAGGCGAGCAAATCGCCAGGCGCCGCGGCCAGCGCATCGGCGGGGCCAAGGATAACGTAATCGGCGCCGCTCGTGGCGAGCAAGGCGATACGCGCGCTGCGTGAGGCGTTGGCCGAAAAGAACTGCTCTACCGGGGGGCGCTTGGCGGCCAGGTAAAGTGTTTCAGGACCGTGGCCGATATATGGAACAACCTGGGCATAGGCCGGCAGGGCATTGCCGGTGGGAAAGTCAGCGAGCACGATAGAGCCGGGCGCCGCATGATTGTCAAGCCATTCGAAGGCCCGAGCTTCGGCGGCCGGGATAAAAGAAGGATCGGCAGGACGAGGCGCTGCCCGCAGCGCACTGCCGTAGAGCAGAACGGTTGAAGGCAACGCGAGGGCGGTCAGCAGTGCCGATCCAAGGTTGACTTTGCGCAGGCCGCGCCCCTTCTCCCAGGCGGCGAATGCGCTCATGGCGAGCGCAATAAGTGCCACCCACACACCCTCCGCCAACCGGCGTTGAAGGTTGACCGGCAGCGAGACGAGCACAGGCATGGCGATCACCCACGCCACGAGCAGGTTGGCCCCAATCTCGTTCGAACGCGCGGCACGCACCAGGCCGATCAGCGCAAACGGTGCCAGCAGGCCGTAGCCGAGCAGGTACTCGACCGCGGTCGGTGAAGTGATGATGTTCTGCGCCGTCCACTGGCGCAGCGCCGGGTTGGTGGAAAAGGCGATCACCGAATACACAACGAATGGTGCGGGGACGAGGATCGATCGCGCGAGACTCCGTAGCGCGCGTCTCGATGCATCGCGCGCAGGAATGACCGCCGTCCCCTGGCTCGGCGCGCGTTTCCGCCGCGAGGCAAGATAACGCGCGGTTGTGAGTCCCCAGGCCAGTGCCATGAGGCCCCATGCCAAGGGCACGTTGAGCGGTTGGAAGAACCACAGGGCCGCCAGGGCCAGCCCGGCCTTCCATCCCCCGCGTGCGTCGGCGCCGCTGGCCCCATTGAGATACGCGAGCAGCGCCAGGAGCAGTAACGCGCGCGCCGCCGCAAGGTGTGGCAGCGCGAAGAGCGCTAGAAAGCCAAAGCTCTCCGGCGAGTAGTACTCTAGCGGCATCGGGCCGTTGCCGCCGCCGATGGCCAGAGCCAGCCAGCCCAGCCCGCCGCCAAGCACCGCCACCACCAATCCCCAGCGACGCAGCCGGATGGAGGTGATGAACCGCGCCAGAAAGAGATAGGTGGCCGCGATCAGCGCGATGGAGGCGGCCAGCCTGGCCAGGTGATAGAGCGCGACAAGTTGCTCATGTAGCGCAGGGCGTGCGGCCAACTTGCCTAATAGGAGATAAGGAAGGAAGACCAGTGCGCCGGATTGCGGTTCGGTTGTGTACGCCAGGCGGTAGAGCCACGCGCCGTCGCTGCCCAGGCGCATCTTGGCGATATACGAGTTGCCATCTTCAACGCCCAGCAGGAAACCGCTGAAGCGCCACGCGCCGTCTTGGGCGGAGTACGCAAAAACGTAGGGCAACAGGCTCAACGCCAGGACGAGCGCCGTGAACACGACCACCCAGCGCCATTCGGAGCGTGTCACGCGGCCCATCGTCGCACTCCCACATACGCGAGGAGGCTGACCAGTGTGATGCCGAGACCCACAAAGACACTGAGGGGAGCGAACGTCAGGCGGACCGTATGCATGCCGGGCCCAAGGTTGACAGCGCGCATCCAACCGCCGGCGGTCAGCAACGTTGCCTCACGGTCATCCACCTGCGCCCACCAGCCCGGGTAGGCCGCCTCACTCACGACCAGCAGCCCCGGCCCCTCTGCGCGGATCTCGATGATGTTGGCCGTGTAGCGCAACATCTGAGCCTGGCGGTTTTCAAGGGGCATGTCCCAGCGATCGACCGAGCCGGCCACCCACACGCGGGGCAGCCCCTGTTCATTGATGTACAGGTACGACTGGTCCGGACGCCCGACGGCGCGCAGGCCCTCCACCGCAATGGGGAACTCCGACAGAACGTACGCCACATTCATTTGCCCGAGCAACGACGCCGAAGGGAGTGCCCCGGCATTGTCATGGGCGGGGTCACCTCCCGAAAACGGAGGCAGCGTCACGCTGTAGCCTTGATCCGGGATTCCGGCGGCGGCCAGCACGCGCGCAACTGTGGATTCAAGCTGCAACGGATCGACGCCGTCAGCAAGTTGAATTCGGTGCAGCGTCGCTGCCGGCTGCGGCAGGCTGTAGGAGGGAGAATACACGCGGAAGAGACTCCCATCGCGCGCCAACTCGGCAGCGGCTGCCTCGCCGCGCTCGGTGACCGTTGCCGCGGGCCGCACCTCGAGCAGCGTTGCATCATATAACGCCAGGTCGAATGCCACGAGCACAAGCGCTGCGGCCGAGGGCCATGCCCGCCTGAGCCTGGGCATGCTGCGCAGGGCGATGACCGCCCCAACCAGGGTCAGCATCACTCCGGCGCGCACAAGGAGCGCCGGAAGGTGCAGGGTGGATTGCGCTACGAGGATGACTACCCCCGCCGCCAGAAGTGAAACCGCCACCAATCGCATCGGCTTGACAATTCGCGTGGGCCATTCGCCGCTGAGCGCCTGGATGCCGCGCGCCGCGAGCATCGCCATGGCAAACCCGGCAACGAGCAAGAAGCGCGAAGGAACCCGCAGCAGGTTGAGGCCGGGGATCACGCGGACAACGATGGGATAGAGGGGCGTCGAGCTCCCCAGCGCCATCAGCACGGATGCGATGAACATGCATGCCCAAAACATCCGGCCGCGCCGAACAGCCAGGCCGGCCACCGCCAGTGCCAGTGCCGCCATGCCGAAGTAAACGGTGAACTCGGCTGAGATTCCAGGCTGGGGAATGATCAACCCAAGCAGGTAGCGCGGCGGAAGTGAGAGGGCAAGCGACTCCTCGGCCAGGAGTGAGCTGCGCGAGGAGAGACGGACGAACTCGAGCAGCGGAAAGGTGAGCGCCGCGCTGAGGCCTAGCGCGAAGAGCGCGCCCATCGCGGCGATGCCAACTCCACGTTTGGTCAAGAGGGCTCGACCGCCGCGCCACAAACCATAGGCCACGCCCAACATCGCTGCTGGCAGTGCCCAGCGCGGGTCGGCGAGAATGATGGTTGCCAGGATGAGCCCGGCAGCGGCCGCGTCGCGCGCGCGGCGGCCGACAGCCGCGCGGCCCGCGAAGACGAGCAGCCAACCCGTCCACGCGACGGCCATGACCAGCGAGACGTGACCCGCCGCCACGTGGGCCACCAACTTAGGCATGCCACCGAAAACTAAGCCGGCCGCGAGCGCCGCAGAAAAGCTCAGCCCCTCCTCTCGCGCCAATCGATACGCGCCAAAGCCCGCCCAGACGCCATGGAGGATCAAGAGAAGGTTGAAGGTCAACGGCACGGGGAAGAAAGCTGCCAGCCACAAAGGCGGATACCACAACCCGCTCAAAGGGTTGGCGGCAAACGGCGTTCCGGCGAGGATGTAAGGGTTCCACAAAGGGATCTGGTGCCAATCCCGCAGCACGTGATTAATGAGCAGCGCATTGGGCCAGTGGGTCACAGCGAGATCGGTGTATTGGCTGCCCGGCTGGAAGGCAACGCCTGTGAGATGGAGCGCAAGAGGCAGAAGCCAGGCCAGCGGCGCAACGGCCAAGACGGCAGGCAACCAGCGCGTGAGTGGCCTCATGGCATGCCTGCCGTTGAGAACACAGTCATTTCGCCGGCTTGAAATGCCGGGGCCAGCGAGAGGTGAAGCGCGCCGCCGAGAGCCCGCTCGCGCGGGCCGAAGACGACATAGTCCACCGCATAACGCCGGAGGAATTCCTCTTGGGCCCCGGCACCTTCAGCCGTGTAGAACTCGACCACCGCGCGTTCGGCTTCGAGTGCGCCGGGCGTCTCCATGGGATGGCCATAGATGACACGCGCCCCGCTGAAGCCGGGGATGAACGTGCCGAATTCCGGGGACGCCAGAACGACAGGGGATGCGGGGGAGGCCGAGGCCAAATAGGCCAGGGCCGCAGCCTCATCATGGGTGAGGAATAGCGCCGGCTCGCGGCGCATGATGCCGCCGGCCAGCGCGGCGAGAAGCAGCACGTTGCTCGGGACAAGCAGGGCGAAGCTGGCCGCAATCCGCGTCCAGGGCTTGCGAGCCTGCCATAACCAGCTGGCGAGCAGTGGAACGGCCAGACCCACCAGCGGGAAGAACCAGCCCATCATCAGCCGACGCTGCAACGCAAGCGGTGCATACAGCAGCAGCGCGTTCGAAACCGCCCACACGACGAAGAAGGATTGCGAGTCCAGGTTCGCGCTCTCAGCCGGGCCTCGGCGCATCGCGCGCCGCACGATGACCACGACGGCCAGAGCTCCCAAGAGGCCGGCGGAGAGGGCCACATCCCACACGGGCGGTGTGGGTGTGAGATTCTGCGCGGCCCAGATCGCCAGTTGCGTATGCGTCCGCGTCAGGAGAAGGTCGTAGGCCAGCCAGGGTGTGAAAGCCAGGCCGACGAGACCGAGCCCGATCACGCTCCCTTGCGGGAAGCGGCCCGCTCTCCACCTCATCCACAGTGCCCAGAGACTCGCGGCGACGCCCAGCGGGATGAGCGCAAAGGGCTGCAGGATGGCAAGTGCAGTGGCCAGCAGCCACAGCCGACCCCCGCGCTTTAGAGTCATCTTCCGTGGAGGCAGCGCGAGGTACATGGCGATCCACAGAACGAGAGCCAGGGCAAGAGGGAAGTGCGCGCTCGAGAACAGGCTGAGAAAGGGAACGAACTCTGCGACCCACAGATCAGCGGTGAACCCTCCCGCGAGCACGGCGACCCATCCCAGGCCCGAGCCGACGGCCATGACCCACCAGGCCAGGCGCTGCGTGCGCGGGTCGGCGCTGATCGTGCCGGCAAAGTGCCACAGCGTGATCAGCATGAAGGCGCCGGCCGCGACACGCGCCCCATGGAAAACAACCAGGAGCGGCAGGTGCAGCCAGCGCGCGAGGTGGCCGAGCAGCAGGTAGTAACTGAAGAGGAAGCTGCCGGAGCCGGGATCCGTGGTGAAAGGCAGCGTGAAAAGCCAACTCCCCTGCCAACCCTGGCGCATCTTGGCCATGTACGTCAGGCCGTCGAGCGGGTTGAGTAGGAAGCCGGCGAAGACGTGGCGCGAGCCGGCCGCCCCGGCGGCCCAGAGGTAGGGCAGGAGGGTGAGCAAGGCCAATCCGAGAGACAGGAATAGAATACTTGCCGGCAGGCGGCGAGGCATGCTGTAATTGTAGTCACGGATAATCCCCATGGCAAAGCAGCCCCAGCCGCCGGTCGGCCGGCGCCCCGCCGCCCCACTCCGCGCATGGAGGCAACCGATGCCCAAGTACGTCGCCGCCATAGACCAAGGGACCACCAGCACGCGCTTCATCGTTTTCGATCATCAGGGCCAGGTGGTGGACTCG
>JBGOXY010000118.1:0-7222 GCA_041479415.1 Anaerolineae bacterium | reverse complement strand
GGTCGCGCACTTTGCCGTTGACTTGCAGCACCAGGGTGATCGTCTCATCCACCGCGAGCGCCGCATCGAACGCCGGCCAGCGCTGCTGGTGCACAGACCCCTTGCGCGCCAATCGGTGCCATACTTCTTCCGCCAGGAAGGGAGCAATGGGCGCGAGCATCAAGAGCAGCGCATCCAGCGCCTGGTGATACACCTCGGCCGAAACCGGGCGGCCAGCCGCCTCGCCGATGGCATTTGTGAATTCCATCAGCGCGGAGATAGCCGTGTTGAAGCGGAAGCCTTCGATATCGCCCGCAACTTTGCGAATGGTCTTGTGCGTGATGCGAGCCAGATCCCGGTCAAGCGCCGGAGTTGTCTCATCCGCGGGGGGCGGCGAGGAGCGGGTGAGCAGCAGCTCCCAGGCACGGCGCAGCCAGCGATACGTGCCGGCCAGGCCATTCGTGTTCCAGGGCGTCGTTTGCTCGAACTCGGAAATGAACATCTCATAGGCGCGCAGCGCGTCGGCGCCGTACTCCACGATCACCTCGTCCGGCGTGATCACATTGCCCTTGCTCTTCGACATCTTTTCTTTGCCGTCGGGGGCCAGGATCATGCCCTGGTTGCGCAGGCGCTTGAACGGTTCGACAAACGGCACAAACCCAAGGTCGTGCAGGACCTTGGTCCAGAAGCGAGCGTAGAGCAGATGCATGACCGCGTGCTCCGCACCGCCCACGTACATATCCACCGGCAGCCAGTAAGCCGCCTGCTCCTTGTCGAAGGCCGCTTCTTTGTTGTGTGGATCCGCGAACCGCAAGAAGTACCACGACGAGCAGGCGAACGTGCCCATCGTGTCCGTCTCGCGCCGGCCACGGGTGCCGTCGGGCAAGGTGACATTCACGAACTTGGGGATGGTCGCCAGAGGCGATTCGCCGGTGGCGGTCGGCTCGTAGCTGTCCACATCCGGCAGGCGCACCGGCAAATCCTCTTCGCGCACCGGCACCTCGCCCTGCTCGGTGTGGACGACCGGGATGGGCGTGCCCCAGTAGCGCTGGCGGCTGATGCCCCAATCGCGCAGTTTGTAGTTGACCCGCCGCGCGCCTTTGCCCTCGCGCTCGAGCCACTCGGTCACCCGGGCGACCGCGGTCTCGCCCGGTGTGCCGCTGAAATCGCCGGAGTGGATCATAGCGCCGTACTCGGCGTGGTACAACGCGTCACGGTAGAACTCTACCGCGTGCAGCATCTCCATGACGGTGCGTCGGCCGCGCACGTCCGGCTCGAGCGCATGACAGCGCGCGAGAATACGCTGCTCGCTTTCCATGCCGTCCCAGCGCTGGATGCCGTCGGAAAAGATGAACAGCCAGCGCGTGCCGACCACCTCGTTCCACGAATCCGGCCGCACGTGTTGGGCGGCGATCTCAATGTAGCGCTCGACCTTGGCCGGCGGAATGGTGATGTACAGCGAGCCCTGGCGTTCTTCAAACGGAATGGCCTCGCGGTGCAGCGCATCGGCGAAGCCCTCCTTCATCGTCCCCCCCAGGGCGAAGGATTTGGCGAGCCCGTCGGTGCGATCGATGACCGGCAGGATCGGCAGCCCATACTTGAGGGCGAAGGCGAAGTCGCGCTCGTCGTGCCCAGGCACGGCCATGATCGCGCCGGTGCCGTAGCCGCTCAACACATAGTCGGCCACCCACACCGGGATGCGCCGGCCGTCGACCGGGTTTACCGCGTAGGCGCCGGTAAACACGCCGGTCTTGTCCTTCTCGGCCGCGGTGCGGTCGGCCTCGCTCATGCGCCGCGCGGAGGCGGCGTACGCCTCCACTTCCGCGCGCTGCTCGGGAGTGGTGAGACGCGCGACGGCGGCATGCTCCGGCGCGAGTACCATGAAGGTGGCGCCCCACAACGTATCCGACCGCGTGGTGAACACTCGCAGCGGCCCGGCCTGGGTGGCAAAATCGACCTCCGCGCCTTCGCTGCGCCCGATCCAGTTGCGCTGCATGGTCTTGATATGCTCGGGCCAATCGATCGTGTCGAGATCGGCCAGCAGGCGGTCGGCATAGGCGGTGATGCGGAAGAACCACTGCATCAGGCGCTTGCGCTCGACGAGCGCCCCGCTGCGCCAGCCGCGGCCGTCGACGACTTCTTCATTCGCCAGTACGGTCTTATCCACCGGATCCCAGTTGACCTCGGCCGGTGCGCGATAGGCCAGGCGGAACGTGCCCAGATAATCGCGCTGCTGCGCGAGGGTCATCCTCGTCCACGCCTCGGCGGTCACCGGCTTCGCGCCGGAGATATCGCCCGACCCGCGCCGCGCCAGCTCCGCCTCAAGTTCGGCGATCGGCCGCGCGCGTTTCGTGCGCGGATCGAACCAGGCGTGGTACAGCTGCAAGAAGATCCACTGCGTCCAGCGGTAATACTCGGGCTTAGAGGAGTTGATCTCGCGATCCCAATCGAACGAAATCCCGATCAATCGGAACTGGCGCTTGTAGTTGGCCGAGAAGCGCTCGATGAGCTTGGCCGGGTTGGTCTTGAGCTTGATGGCCGCATTCTCGGCCGGCAGGCCAAAGGCGTCCCAGCCCATCGGGTGCAGTACGTTATATCCGCGCATGCGATGGTAGCGGCTGAGAACATCGGTCGGCACGTAGTTGCGGCAGTGACCGACGCTCAGGCCGTCGCCTGAGGGATACGGGAAGAAATCGAGGATGTAGGCCTTGGGCCGCTCGTCGGCCGGGGTGGTCTTGTAGAGATGGGAGGCCTCCCACTTGGCCATCCACGCTGCTTCAAATGCATGCGGCCGGTATTCCGTGCTGCGCGCCTTCGCGGCCTTGGCTGCGCGGGGGGAGGCCCGACGCGGCGCGGCCTTCGGCCGTGCGGAGGCCTGCGGCTTCCGCGCGCGCGCGGCCGGTGCGCTGGGCTTGGCCGGTGTCGTTCGTTTAGCCGTGCCTCGGCTCGACGCAGCACGTGCGCTGGTTTTCTTCGATGCGGTCTTCTTGGTCGCCATGGATCACATCCTCGAGCGATAAGACTGACGTGCGATGCGGCCGACGGTAAGGCGTGTCGCCCTACGCCCCCCACGCCGGGCCAGGCCGACCGGCCTCTACAAATAAGAAACCCCTTCGCTCAGGGACGAAGGGGCAACCTCGCGGTACCACCCTGATTCCTGGATCGTGCTCCAGGCGCTTGAAGCGATAACGGGCAAACCCGCCGCCGTGTGGCGGGGCGCGGTCCCCGTGGGGACCGACCGGCGAGTTCGGCCTGATGCGCTCCGCTGCGCTGCGGGGTTTCACCGCGCGAGAGCTCATGACGCGCTCCCGGCCCCGTTCTCTGGCGGATGGCCTACCGGCCCGCGAGGGGCACTGTTCCGGTACAACGCCAAGCTATTGGCAAAGGTCAGCCTGAGGATTCACGCCAGGCTGACCGCGAAGGTGGACCCAGAGGGATTCGAACCCTCGGCCTCCTCAATGCCATTGAGGCGCGCTCCCAACTGCGCTATGGGCCCATGTGAATTACGGTACAGGCCGCGGAGTGGTGCCTTGGCCAGTGGACCTGGAGGGATTCGAACCCTCGGCCTCTTCAGTGCGATTGAAGCGCGCTCCCAACTGCGCTACAGGCCCGCGTGATTTCAGCGATTCTACCCTGTTCCCGTGAGGGGTGTCAAGCACAGGGGGTCGCTTGGTACAATCCGACGCCTGCGCCAAAGGAGGTGGGACATGAGCAAGAGAGAACCTGTCGCTGATTTTTCCATTTCTCCACTGAGCGACGTTCGCGCGACCACGTGGTGGAAGCCACGCCGCGTGGCGGTGCTGGGGGAGCCGGAGCCTGAGGACCGACTGCTGATCGAGTTCCTGGCCCAGTTGTTGGCGGCTTTCCGCGAACAAGGTCACCCGATTGTAGATAGCCACGCCGAAGATGTGCACCTGATGCTTGCGGTTGGTCAGATCCCCGCCTCCCCCCAGCCCCTGGCCGAACGAATCCCCGAACGCCCGCTGCCGCTGGCACTCACCCTGATGCGCGAATTCAATCTCAAACGCCGGCCGGAAAACCTGGTGATGCTGGTCGCGGTGCCCGAGCGGCTGAGCTCCCTGCCCCACGCGGAGGCGGCCGAGATCGCGCGCCTCTTCATGGCCCGCCAAGGCGTGCCCAAGGTGGTCTTCGTGAGCGGCGAGCGGCAGAGCGGCACGCTGTTCGAAGCCACGACCTGCACCATGGAGGGCGGGCATCCGAGTGATGCGCACGAGGTGGCACAGCGGGTCCGCGACCGGTTGGTGACGGCGGCCTGCGCGCACGAGGTGGGCGCGGATTACATCGTCGAGGAGAACGGACTTGCGCGGGAGGCGTGGCTGGCTTCACCCACGCCGGAGGCGCTGGTTGAAGCGGGGCGGCGCATGGACCGCCTGGGCCTGCTGCCTGCGCCGAAGCGCATCGGAGGATACGTTTCGGAAAACTTGGCCCGCGTGTACGAACGCTACCTGGGCATGAAGGGCTTTAGCGAGGGCATGCTTTTTGCCTACGATCCGGGAACGCAAACGATGATGGTCACCGCTTCGGGTAGCTGGGAAGTGGATAAGCGCGCGCTGCGGCGCGACGAGGTGGTGGCAATCGGCGGAACGCGCGACGGCAAATTGGTGGTGCTCGCCCCGCCCGGGGTCACCCCCAAAGGGCCTTCGGTGGAGGCACTCGAGATGTTCGCGATGCTGGGGGCGGTGCCAAGAGTCCGACTGCGTCAGTCGCCGCATGGCGAATGGACGCCCGACCCGAGAGGCGAGGTCGAGGCGCCAATCGTGCGCGCGGGAATCCACGTGCACGTAGGCGTCGAAAGCGCGGACCCGGCCGTGATTGAAACGGTGCCGGCCAACCGCCAGTTGTATCCCTACGGCTTCGGCTGCGGCACCGACCTGATGTGCGGTTTGGCTCAAGACGCGGCACGCCGCGCACGGGCGATCAACGACCCGGCCGACCCGCGCGCCTTCGTGCGCTGGCCAATGCTCTACCATGGGGATACGGTGCTCGAACTTTGGAAACCCGGGCGCGCGGGCCAACCGCTCGAGGCGCTGCTCGACTTGTATGACCCGGCAATCACGGGCGCGATCCGCTACACACCCGACCACATTCATCAGCCGGTGTGAGGGCTGAACGTGGTTACGGCTCCTTGAGCGCGCACACCCATACCGAATAACGGCGGGTTACGACTGCCCTGGCTCTGCCGCACGACACGGCCCACACCTCAACGCTGACCCCTGTTGTGATCCTGTTCGGGCACGCCATGCTGTGCCCGAACATCCAGATGGGGAGGGCTCAAGGCGTCGGCGCAACAGCGAGCGGCGCACCGGCTTCAAGCCAGGCTTCGAGGGTGCGCCCCACACGCTCCAGGCTGCGCGCGCTCACCTTGTCCAGCGTGTCTGCCGTCGTATGCCAATACAGGTAATCGACGTCGATGATATCGACGGCCGGCAGCCCGAGCGAGCGGAACGGCACATGGTCATCAAGAATAGCCGTCCCGGGTTCCCACACAAACTGCGCGCCGTAGCCCAAGGTCTTCGCCTGAGTCCACAGCACCTGCTGCAACGCCAAGTCCGAATTGCGCTCGAGGGGAAAGCGCTGATCGGTGGCGCCGACCATGTCGACGATGACAACCGCCTGCACGTCACGCGCGAGGTCAAGCTTACTTCGCGCCTCAGCCTCGGCCAGCGAACGCGCGAACAGCGTTGAGCCAACGATCCACTCCCAGCCATCCAACCCGCCGTCGTCCTCCGCGTCGAAGAAAACCAGCCAGACCTGGCGCGTGCTCCAATCGAGGTCGAGCGTCCGCGCCAGCTCGAGCAATACCGCGGCACCCGAAGCGCCGTCGTTGGCGCCCGGAACGGGTGCGTCCGGCCGCTGCAGGTCACGATCCGCTCGCCGGCGCGAATCCCAATGGGCGCCAAGCAGGATTGCCGGTCCGCTGCCGCGCCGCGCCCACAGGTTGCGAATCGGCGTTCCTTGATAGTCCGACGGTTGAAGATCCGCCTGCCAACCCAGGGCGCGAAGTTCGCCGAGCATCCATTCGGCCATCTGGGCATTGGCCGCCGAGCCGGTAACACGCGGGCCGAAGGCGAGTTGGGCGCGGACGAGGTCCAGCGCACGCTGCCCATCGAAGTGAGTGGGTGCGGCGGGCGTGGCGGGCGCGGCGGGCAGCAGGCTGCATGCCCCAAGCGCCCAAGAGAGACAAAGCATTGCGGCAAGATAGTGCGACCGCACCTGCGCTTTGATCCGTGCGCGATCCGCCATGAGCTTCAGGTCAACTATCTCCGATTCTCTCCTCATCGCGAGGTGCCTCTTGGCGGCCGTGAAGAGACACTCTGCACCACTTGCATCCTCCTTGCTTTTTCCCCAGAAACGGGCACGCCATGGCGTGCCCCAACAGAATCGCCGGCGTTTAGCCGCCGGTTAGTCATCGTTGTGCGCCTCAAGGAATTGCGCCAGATCGAGCGCGCCGCGATCGGCGTAAACCTGGCCGCGGTCCAGCCGGGCGCGCGGGCGCGCCTCAAGCGGCGGCAGAATTCCAAAGTTGGACTTCATCGGCTGAAAGTGCTTCTCCTCTGCGCTGGAAATGTACCCGCACAGTGCGCCGAGCATCGTTGCTGCCGGCAGGCACAGCGGTTCGCGCCCGCGCGCAAGACGAGCGGCATTCCAGCCCGCCAAGAGGCCGGTGGCCACGTTGCCCATGTAGCCCTCGACGCCTGTAATCTGTCCGGCCATCAATAGATCCGCCCGAGCGCGGGTTTGCAGCGTGGGCAGAAGCACGTGCGGCGCGTTGACAAACATATTGCGGTGCATTTGCCCATAGCGGACGAAGTGCGCATGTTCCAGGCCGGGAATCATGCGGAACACGCGCTGCTGTTCCTCGATCCGCAAGTTGGTCTGGAACCCGACCAGGTTGAAGAGCGTCGCATGGCGGTCTTCCTGGCGCAACTGGACGACGGCATGCGCGCGCAGACCGGTGCGCGGGTCGTTCAACCCGACCGGACGCAGCGGGCCGTAGGCCAGCGTCTGCGCCCCGCGCTCGGCGATGATTTCGACGGGTAGGCACCTTTCAAAGAAGGTCGCCGCCCCCACGCGCACGCCCCGGGCAATGGCCTGCTCGAAATCGCGCAGCGGGGTGCGCGCGGCAGAACGCAGGGCAGTCACCAGCGCCTGGTATTGGCCACGATCGAGCGGGCAGTTGAGGTAGTCATCCGCCTCTCCCCCGCGCGATTGACGAAACGCG
>JBGOXY010000117.1:0-7259 GCA_041479415.1 Anaerolineae bacterium | reverse complement strand
GAGTTCCCAGGCCAGCTTGGCCGGGTTCACCAGGCCGCAGCGCGGCTCGCGCCACGCGCCGAGGTACAGCGGGCTGTTCACCTCACGGCGCGTCGCCTCGGCATCAATCCACTCGATGCCCTCCAGCCCGAGGCGCTGCGCAAGTTCCACTTCTTCGTGAATGCGCTTGACGTAAAGAGGCGCGGTGGCGACGCGCAAGAAGCCCGGGCGTTCGTAGTCGCATTCCAACTTGTGCTCGCGCACCAGGCTCTCCACCAGTTCCACCGCCTGCTCCATGTAATGGTGTGCCTGGCGCGCCTTCTCCTTGCCGAACAAGGAAGCCGTCACCGACAGGGTCAGCCCGAAGAGAGTCATGGAGAAGCCTCCGTTGCGGCCGGAGGCACCGAAACCGATCACCTCGCTCTCGAGCAGGGCCACCCGCAGCGAGGGTTCGGCCTTCTTAAGAAAATAGGCTGTCGCCAGCCCGGTGTAGCCGCCGCCCAACACGGCCACGTCAACGGTCAGGTCGCCCGCGAGCGGCGGATTGGGCGTGTAAGGAGCGCTCGAAAGCCAGAAGGACTTGTCGGCAAAAGAGGTCGGGGCCGGTTGTGAGATGGGCATGTGTCCCTCCAAGGTGGACACGCCAGGCGCGTTGGCGTCTGAGCCGCGGGAGATGGCGGAGGCCAGGGTTCACCGGGGTGGTGGTGTGGCCTCCTTTGGAGAGGAGCGCGCGGTCGGTCCTCGCGCCGCGCGCGTGGGCCGGGACGAGAGCTGGGCAGACCGAGTTTGCCCGCTACTCGTCCGCGATCTCGCTGCGCTTCTTGCCCTTGCCGAGTTGGACCGATCGCTGGAAGGCGGCCCACACCGCGCGCGAGAGCGCGGTGCGCACGCCGGCCTTCTCCAAATAGTAGATCGCCTCGGCCGATGTGCCGCCCGGCGAGGTGACCTGGTTGCGCAGCCGCGCCAAATGCTGAGGCGTATGCAGCGCGTACTCGACTGAGCCTTTGACCGTCTGCAGCACGAGCTTCTCCGCCAGGTAACGCGGGAAGCCAAGATGTACGCCGGCGTCGACCAGCCCTTCCATCAATAAGAAGACGTAGGCCGGGCCGGTGCCCGAGAGTGCCGTGGCCATGTCCAGGTAATCCTCATCCTCGACGAAGACTTCCTCGCCCAGGGCGCCCAACACGGCTCGCGCCTGTTCGCGCTGGGCCTCGCTCACGGCGCTCGAAGCGGTCCACACCGTCATGCCTTGCCCAATCTGGGCTGGCGTGTTGGGCATCGAGCGCACCAGGCTGGTGTGGTTGAGGCCTTGGGCCAGCGCCGCCAGGCGCGCGCCGGCGACGATCGAGAGCACCAACGCCTTCTCCGGGATGCGGCCGGCGAGCTGGGTCAGCACGCCCGGTAGTACCTGCGGCTTGACCGAGATCACAACTAGGTCCGCGCCCGGCAGTGCCTCCAGGTTGTCGCTCGTGACCTGCACCCCGTAGGTCGAGGCCAATTCGGCGCCCCGCTCGGCGCGCGGACCGGAGGCGATCACCGCGCCCGGCGCGACCAGACGCTGGGCCAGCATGCCTTTGATCATCGCCTCGGCCATCGTGCCCGAGCCGATGAAACACACCCGGCTGAAATTCAACATCTCACTCCTCCCACTTCCACAACGCGAGGGCGTCCATAAACTCGTGCGCGGTGAGATCCAGATGCACCGGCGTCACCGAGGCGAAGCCCTGAGAGAGGGCCCAGAAGTCGGAGCCCTCCTCCGAAATGCCGGTAGGCGGCGGGCCACCGATCCAATAATAGGGTTTGCCACGCGGATCGAGGCGCCGCACCAGTTCGTCGCGGTAGACGCGCAACCCCTGGCGTGTGATACGCACCCCGCGCAGCTTCTCGTAGGGCAGACAGGGGAGGTTGAGGTTGAGCAGCGTATCCTTGGGCAGGCCGTGGGCCAGTACCTGGCGCGCCACGCGCTCTGCCATGCGCGCCGCCGGCGTATAGTCGCATGGTTCGGTCTGGTCCTCGGGCAGGTCGAGCGAGACCGCCACCGCCGGCACGCCGAAGATCACAGCTTCCATGGCGGCGGTGACCGTGCCTGAGTAGGTCAAGTCGTGGCCGACATTCATGCCGGCGTTGATGCCCGAGACCAGCAGGTTGATCTTCTCCGGGATGATGCCAAGCATCGCCAGTGCAACGCAATCGGAGGGCGCGCCGTCGGAGGACAGCGCGGGTGTGCCATCCTCCAGATGCACATGCCTCACGCGCAGCGGTTTGTGCAGCGTCTTGACGTGACCGCTGGCGGACCAGTTGTGATCGGGCGCGAGCACCGAAATCGCGCCCAGGGCGCGCAGCGACTGCGCCAGCGCCAGCAGCCCGGGCGAGGTAATGCCATCGTCGTTGGTCACCAGGATGTGGGTCATGGCCCCTCCCGCCTCACGCGCGTTGCATCAATCCGATTTCACGGTGCCGAAGATGCCTTCCAGGCGCGTCAGCACCTCTGGCGTGAGCTGCGGCACGAGCTCGGCCGCGGCCAGGTTCTCGTGCACCTGTTCGACGCCCGAGGCGCCGGTGATGACGCTGCTCACGGTCGGTGTGCGCAGGCACCAGGCAATCGCGAATTGTGCCGGCGAGAAGCCCAGCTCGCGCGCCAGAGCCGTAAACGCGCGCGCCTTGGTCAGGCGCTCCTCGGTCAACGTTTCCTCGCGTAGCCATTCGTAACCCTGCAGCGTGGCGCGCGAGCCCTGCGGGATGCCGTCGTTGTACTTGCCGGTGAGCAAGCCGAAGGCCAACGGGCTCCATGTGGTGAGCCCGATGCCCAGCGTTTCGCACACCCACTGGAGGTCGCGCTCGACCCGCGCACGGCGGTACAGGTTGTACTGTGGCTGTTCCATCGTGGGCGGAACGCCGCCGATCTCGCGCCCCAGGCTGTGGGCGGCGGTGATTTGTGCCGCGGTCCATTCGCTGGTACCCCAGTACAGCACCTTGCCCTGGCGCACCAGGTCGCTCATGACGCGCACCGTCTCCTCCACCGGCGTCTCGGGATCGAAGCGATGGCAGAAGTACAGGTCGACGTAATCGGTGCCCAGCCGCTTGAGTGAGGCGTGGATCGATTCGAAAATGTGCTTTCGCGAAAGGCCGCGCGCGTTCGGGTTCTTGCTGCCCGCGAAGAACACTTTGGTCGAGAGTACGAGGTCGGTGCGCGGTAGACCCTTGACCGCTTTGCCCACCACCACTTCGGCATTGCCGTTGGCGTACATGTCGGCATTGTCGAAGAAGGTCACCCCGCGCTCGAAGGCGGCCTGCACGCAGCGCGTGGTCACCTCTTGATCCACTTGACCGCCGTAGGTGACCCAGGCGCCCAGCGAGAGTTCGCTCACCTTGAGCCCGGAACTGCCCAGGCGACGATAATTCATACCGTGACTCCTCAGGAGTGGCGGCGGGCCGTACCTCACGTGGAAGGCGCGGCCGCCGGCGGGGGGAATGGGGTGATTATACTTGCCGACCCGCCAACGGCTTGACCATGTGGTGAAAGCCGGGGTAACCCGCCATACGTGCGTAACGCGCCGAGGTGAACGTGGCAGCCACGTGGTAACCCAGGCGCTCGTACAGGCGCTGCGCGTCCGGGTTGGTGAGGTCGACCGAGAGCGAGCATGCGTGCAGACCCAACTCGCGCGCCTGGCGTTCAGCCTCCGCCAGGAGGCCCGTGCCCAACCCGCGATGGCGCCAGGCAAGTGCAACGCTCAACGTATCGATGTACAACTCATCGCTCGCGGCTTCTGGGCGCAGCAGGAAGGGCAGCCAGCGCGAGACGAAGCGCAGCCCATTCGCGAGGCCCGCATGGCGGGTCACGGCGGGCACGAGACCCCAGGTGAGACGAAGCAGGCGACGGCCGGGGAGGGTGAGCAAGAGTCCCGCCACCTCCTTGCCACTTTGCGCGACGGTCGCGAACAGGTGGCTGAAGCGATGGCGACGTTGAGAGTAGAGCGCCGCCATGAGCGCCTCGGTGCGGGGCTCATCTGGCTGGCAGAACATGTAGTTGGCGAAGATGCCCCACGCGGCGTAAATGAGTCGCGCCGCATCGCCGGCATCCAGTGCATTGGAAGGCCGGTACGAAATCCCACTGCTGATTGGCGAGCGCGTTAACGAGTCTGCAATTAGCATGGTAGTTTCGCGCATGGCGCATGTCGGAGCTGGTTGCTGCATCAGACGGCGGCATAGGGATTATACGAGGGGCCGGCCTGCCCCTGCGCTTGGTTCAAAACGGTGGAACCTGGCCCGCGCCTTCGACGTCTGAGGCACAGTGGCACAAACACCTCGCGCGGGGAGGAGTCATGCCAATTTACCGATGGACCGCTGTTCGCGGACTCGCGGCACTGGCGCTTGTGGCAGGATGCACGCTGACAAAGCCAGTTCCGCGCACTTTCGAGGAATGCGTGCAGGCAGGCTACCCGGTGATGGAGAGTTACCCGCGGCGCTGCGCCGTCCCGGGCGGGCCGACGTTTACCGAGCCATATGCCATGCCGCCCGAGATGACCCCGGTGCCGCAGATGCCTGAACTCATCGGCGAGCCGTCCGGCGCGTGGGCCGAGGGTTACGTCGCGATCGAGGCGATCACCGTCGCGATGATGGGTGGGAACCCCACGCGCGTGGGTGTGCGCCTGCGCGGCTCGCTGGGCGACCCGTGCACTCGGCTCTTCCCCATCCGGCAGGAGTACTCTGACCATCATGTCTCGCTCGATGTGCGCGCCTGGCAGGATGCGAGCATGGCCTGCATCGCGGCCATCGAACCGCTCGACCTGCTGGTGATACTCGAGCAGCCGCTCACGGCGGGAATGTGGACGATTGAGGCGGGCGGCGTCTCGACCATTTACCAGGTACCGGGCTTCGACGACTAAGCCGGCCCTCGACCACCTCGAGTTCTTTATTCCCGCGAGCCGGCGGATGCCCAATCACTGCCAGATCCCTCGGAAGAGTTGCTTCTAGTATTCGCGGCCGCCCTCCCATCGCTATGCGAGATTCCTCGGGCGCTTTGCGCCCTCGGAATGAAAGTGAGGCTGTCCTTGTTGGGGCACGCCATGGCGTGCCCCTACGGTCATTGCCAGCAGGGCTGCGCGCCCGAACCCTCTTGCTTGTCATTCCCGCGTGTTCCGAGCGGGAATCCAGGTGATCGAGCAATCCGCGAATACAGAATCGTCACGTCATATGCCCGTTCTCTTACCTTCGTTCATCGATACGTCGCAAGCTACACCTGCGTCCTGGGTCCCCGCCTTCGCGGCGACGACGTTCCTGACTTCAAGCTCGTCTGCATCCCAACACGTTCGTCATTCCAGGTGACCATCGGCTGCACATGGCTGATCGCTGATCGCCAACTGTCATGGATCAGCAATTCCTCCCAGCCTATACAAATCCCGTCGCGGGCGATAGAATGCCCGCACCCCGGCGCCAATCCCCGGGCCTGAGGCGCAATGAAGGATCCCACCCGCGATCGAATTCATCTACCGGTCGAAGGCAGCCCAGACGCCCCCGCGCGCCCGCTGCGCCGGCCGGAATGGATCAAAGTGCGCGCGCCCAGCGGTGAAACCGTCGACTGGCTTCGCGGGCTGATGCGTTCGAAGACCCTGCACACCGTGTGCGAAGAGGCGATGTGCCCCAACATGGGCGAATGCTGGGGCTCGGGCACCGCCACCTTCCTCATGATGGGCGACGTCTGCACCCGCGCGTGCGGCTTCTGCGACATCAAACACGGCCGCCCCGGGCCGCTGGATATGCTCGAGCCGGAACGCGTGGCCCAGGCCGTCAAGGCGATGAACCTGCGCCATGCGGTCATCACCAGCGTCAACCGCGATGAACGCAAAGACGGCGGCGCACCGATCTTTGCCGCCGTTATCCGCCGCATCCGCGAGATCCACCCCGGCTGCTCGATCGAGGTGCTCATCCCGGATTTCAAGGGCAGCCGGGATGCGCTGCATATCGTCGTCGAGGCGCGCCCGGAGATCCTCAATCACAATGTCGAGACCGTGCCGCGTCTGTTCCGCAAAGTGCAGCCACAGGACCGTTACGAATGGGCCCAAGCGACGCTCTCGAACGCCAAGCGCATCGATCCGGAAGTGCTGACCAAATCCGGCATCATGCTCGGGCTGGGTGAGACCTTCGATGAGGTGGTGGCGGTGATGCGCGACCTGCGCACGTGGGGCGTCGAGATCCTCACTCTTGGCCAGTATCTCCAGCCCTCAAGGCGCCATTTGCCGGTCGAGCGTTTTTACACGCTGGATGAGTTCGCCGAACTGCGCCGCATGGGGCTGGAAGAGCTTGGCTTCCGCTGGGTCGAATCCGCGCCGCTGGTACGCTCCTCGTACCACGCTGAAGCCCAGGTGCGCGCGCTCTCGACCGTGCATCGCAAGCTGTGGGAGACGCCCGCGCCGGCGAGCGCAGCAGGATGAGCTGGCCGAATGGAATCACAAAGCGCACACCGAAAGGTGTGCGCTTTTCATTTGAGTTCCAGCTCGTCGTCCCCGCGAGCTCGAGGCGGGGACCCAGGAGACTGAGTCACCTGGATGGCCGTTGCCCGTCGAGAGGGGAGACCTGGATTCCCGCCAGGATCACGCGGGAATGACGAACAGGGAAGTGCGCGGCGGCGCGTACGCCAACAAGACTTGCGCGAATTCGTGAACGAGTCAATGGGGACCTGGGGCCAGAGATTGGCCCCAGGTCCCAAAAGAAAAAGAACTTCCCCTCCCCGCAGCGCGGGGAGCCTGCCCTGCAAAGGGGGGTAAGGGGTGGGGCCAAGGGTGCAGTTCAATTCGCGCTGCATCACTTACGGCGCGCGATCGGGTCAGCAGTACACCCCAATTCGGCATCCTTGCGCATGCCATCCGCGTGCGGTCGGGCGTAAGGCATGCTATGCTCTCTCCCTCGCCTCTTCTTCACGCAGCGAGCGCGCCACTTGCCGGTCGAGCTTGCCCATCGGGTAACGCCCGAGGTCGCGCACGCGCGCCCAGCGTATATCCGCCGCCTGGATCGCGCGCGGCGTGCCGCTCACGAGCGCGCAATTAAACACGTGCAGCGTGACGCTGTAGTGACTGTACGCATGCTCGAGCGCCGCGCGCTCCCGTCCGACGCGTACGCGAATCCCCAACTCCTCGCGCAGCTCGCGCCTCAGGCACGCCGCGCGCGTCTCGCCGCGCTCACGCTTGCCGCCCGGGAACTCCCACAGGCCGCCCAGCAGCGCCTGGGCTGGCCGCTGGGCAATCAACACCCGGTCCGCGCGAAACACGATGCCGCAGGCCACG
>JBGOXY010000116.1:0-7338 GCA_041479415.1 Anaerolineae bacterium | reverse complement strand
TTGATCGCCCCCGACGGGCAGGCTGTGGCGCATGCGCCGCATCCCTGACACAACACGCCGTTGACTGTCATCACGCCGCGCGTGGGGTGCAGGCTGAGTGCTCCGAAGGTGCACAGGCTGGCACACTGCCCGCAGCCGGCGCACAACTCCTCGTCGACTGAGGAGATGGCGGCCTCCACCGGCACCGTCCCGCGCATCAGCGGGATCATGGCTGCTGCG
Organism: Anaerolineae bacterium; assembly: GCA_041479415.1. GTDB lineage: Bacteria > Chloroflexota > Anaerolineae > Anaerolineales > RBG-16-64-43 > RBG-16-64-43. The sequence continues at coordinate 7,119 of JBGOXY010000116.1, read as the reverse complement.
GCAGCCGCACGTGCCTGGGCCACTGCCTCAGGAATGTCTTTCGGTCCCTGGCACGCACCGGCCAGGAAGATACCCGCCATCGAGGTCTCGACCGGGCGCAGCTTCGGATGGGCCTCCATAAAGAAGCCGTCGGACGAACGCGCCAGTTTGAACAATCCCGCAACGACGTCCGTGCCCCGGCTGGGGGTCATGCCCACCGCCAGGACGACGAGATCCGCCTCTACCTCGATCGGTTGTCCGAGCAGAGTGTCCTCGGCACGCACCACAACGCGCTCGCCGCGCCGTAGGATCTCCGACGGATTACCTCGCCGGTAGATGACGCCGGACTTGCGCACGTCGTCGTAGAACTCCTCGAATCCTTTGCCGAAGGCGCGCACATCCATGTAGAAGACGTTGACTTCCGCCTCCGGCAGGTAGTCGCGAACGAGGCGCGCTTGCTTGGCCGAGACCATGCAGCACACTCGCGAACAATAGGCATTGCCGATTGCCTGATCGCGCGAGCCCACGCAATGGATGAACACCACACGCTGCGGCTTCTTGCCGTTGACCTGGATCTCGCCGCGGGCCGCCAGGTGCTCGAAATCCGCGGTGGTGATGACCTGCGGGTACTGGCCGTAGCCGAGTTCCGGTTTGCGTGAGGCGTCGAAAGCGTCAAAACCGGTGGCCACGATGATCGTGCCTACCGCAATCTCGCTTGTGTCTTCGCCCTGGCGAACACTCACCTTAAAGTTGCCGACAAACCCACCCAGGCCAACGACCTCGCTGCCGGTCAAGATGCGGATCCGCGGATGCTGGGTGGCCCGGTCGATCAGGGGCTGCAGAAAATCCGTGGTCGGTTCCAGCGTGGGAAACGTGCGGTGGAGTTGCGCCACGTGCCCGCCGAGTGCTGGCGAGCGCTCGACGAGTGTGACCTCAAACCCCGCCTCGGCGATATCCAGCGCCGCCTGCACCCCGGCGATGCCCCCGCCAATGATCAAAGCTCCAGGCGTGACCGAGGCGCTGCGCTGCTCGAGAGGTTGCAGCAAGGCGGCCTTGGCCACCGCCGAAGCCACCAGCTGCATGGCTTTGTGCGTGGTCAGGTCGCCCGCCGGATGGACCCACGAGCACTGCTCGCGGATATTCGCCATCTCGAAGCAGTAGGGGTTGAGCCCGACCTCGGAGACCGCCGCGCGGAACGTGGGTTCGTGCATGCGCGGCGAGCAGGAGGCGACCACCACCCGGTTCAGATTCTGCTCCCGGATGTCCTTCTGGATCAACCCCTGCCCCGGGTCCGAGCACATGTAGGTGTACTCGCGCGAGACAACCACGCCCGGCAAAGTGGCGGCATAGGCCGCCACGGCCTTGACGTCGACCGTCGCGGCGATGTTGATCCCGCAGTGGCAGGTGTAAACGCCGATCCTGGGTGTAAGCGCCATGCTGCCTTCTCCGCTTAGAGCGCCTGGGCGGCCATTTCGGCGACGTCCAGCACTTGGATCTTCTCTTCGAGATTGAGGGTCTTCACCGCTTCGTCGAGCATGAGCACGCAAAACGGGCAGGCCGTGGCCAGGACCTGGGCCCCCGTCTCGACGGCCTCCTGAACGCGCATCATCGCCAAGCGCGTCGCCGGATTGGTCCCCTCCAGCCACATCCGCCCGCCGCCGCCCTCGCAACACAGGCTCTTCTCGCGTGAGCGGTCCATTTCAACCAGCTTGAGCCCCGGGATGGCCTTGAGCACCGCGCGTGGCTCATCGAAAATGCCGTTGTGCTTGCCCAGGTAGCACGGGTCGTGGTAGGTCACCGTTTTATCGAGCGATCCGGAGAAGGTGATTTTCTTATCGGCCACCAGGCCGGCCAGAATCTGGGTGTAGTGCTGTACCTGCATCCCGTCTTTCGGATAGTCATTGCGGTAGACGTTGTAGCAGTGCGGCGAGGTGGTGAACATCTTGGTCACCCCCAGCTCTTTGTAGGCGCCGGTGTTGTCTTCCACCATCATCTCAAACAGCCCGGCTTCGCCCAGCCGCCGAACCTCACTGCCGCAGCAGTTCTCATCGTTGCCGAGAATGCCGAAGTCCACGCCCGCCTTCGAGAAGAGTGCCACCAGCGCGCGCGCCACCTTTTGCCCGCGCGGGTCGTAGGAGGGCGTGCAGCCCACGTAATACAGGTACTCCATTCCCGCCGTGTAGTGCTTCACGCCGAGATCCGTCGCCCACGCTCCGCGCTGCTCGCGCGGCAAGCTGAGCGGGTTGCCATGGCGAAAGGTGCTCTCGAGCGCCGCCTTGACATTTGGGTGTACGGCGCCCTTTTCCACGATCGCACTGCGCAGGCCGATGATCATCTCCATCGGGCTGACCTGCTTGGGGCAACGCTTGGCACACGTCGAACAGGTGGTGCAATCCCACAGCTCCGGAAAGGGCTCGAGGTCGAAGCCGTTGCCCGCCGTGAGCAATCGCAGAATCAGGCTGCGTGGGTTGAGCTTGGTCTTGAGCGTCATGGGGCAGCCGCCAGTGCACTTGCCGCACTGGACGCAGGCGAACAGGTCGTGATCGCGGGCAAAGGCGCGGCTCTCAATTTGCAGCATAGCTCGTCACCATCGCTTTCTCGGTCTGGGCCAAGAGGATCATTGCGGCCGAGGCAGCCGCCTTGGCGTGGGCCACGGTATCGGGGATGTCCTTCGGCCCCTGACAGCATCCGGCGAGGAAGATGCCGGGCTGCGAGCTTTCCACCGTGCGCACTTTAGGGTGGTCCTCCGCAAAGAAACCGGACTCATCCTGGCGCAGGTGAAGCATCTCGGCCACCTGGGTCGCATCTTTGCGGGGTGCTATGCCCACCGCAAGGACCACCAGATCCGCCTCCACATCCACCATCTCGCCGAGCAGCATGTCCTCGGCGCGCACCACCAGATGATCGCCGCGGCGGAGAACCTCGGAAGGCATGCCCTTGCGGTAGAGCACCCCTTCGTGCCGCACGCGGTCGTAGAACTCCTCAAAGCCCTTGCCGAAGGCGCGGATGTCGATGTAGAACACCGTGATCTCCGCGCCGGGCAATCGCTCGTGCGCCAGGTGCGCTTGCTTGGCCACTGCCATGCAGCACACGCGCGAGCACCACGGCGCGCCCAATCCCACGTCGCGCGAGCCGACGCATTGGATGAAGACCACTCGCCGCGGCAGATTGCCGTTGAGGCTGATGCGCCCGGCGGTGGGCCCGGAGGCGGAAGCCAGGCGCTCGAACTCCAGGGTGGTGATCACCTGGGGGTAGCCGCCGTAGCCCAGCTCGGGCCGGCGTGTGGCATCAAACACGTCGAAGCCGGTGGCATTGATCACCGTCGCGACCTCGACCTCGACGAATTCCTCTTTTTGGTCGAAGTTGATAGCGCCGGCGGTACAGGCATCCTTGCATTTGAAGGTCTTGCCGCACACTCCGCGGGTGAGGAAGATGCACTCGTTCGGGTCCACGGTGTACTTGAGCGGCACGGCCTGCGGGAAGGGCACGTAGACTGCGGCCCGCTTACCCATGCCGGCGTTGAAATCGCTCGAGACCTTCCCGGTCAGGCGGCACGCTGCGGCGCACAACCCGCAGCCGCTGCATTTGTCCACATCCACGTAGCGCGGCTTCTTCTTGATGTGCGCATGGAAAGCGCCCGGCTGGCCGGTGACCTCGGTGACTTCCGAGTAAGTGAGCAGCTCGATGTTCGGATGGCGGCCTGCGTCCACCATCTTGGGCGTCAGGATGCACGCCGAACAATCCAAGGTGGGGAAGGTCTTGTCGAGCTGCGACATCCGCCCGCCAATGGAGGGTGAGCGCTCGACGAGGTAGACCTTGAAGCCCGCATCGGCAATGTCCAGGGCAGATTGGATCCCGGCGATCCCGCCGCCGATGATCAGGGCCGCCGGCTTGCGGACATCGGTGGCCGTCATTTGGCCTCACCTACTTCGGTCCACTCGCTTTCGCGGAAAGTGACCAGCGGCAACGCTTCGGCCAGGTCCCGGCCGGGCGTGTAGGCAAACGCGGCTTGAACTTGCTCGCCGACCGCGCTGAAGATCGCGCCCACCGGAATATCGGACGGACAGGCCGAGGTGCACATACCGCAGCTCACGCACGAAGTGCTCATGTGATTCATGCGCGTCACGTGAAAGAGCAGCGTATCCGAGAGTAGCCGCATCGCGCCCTTGCGGCGTGCGGTGTTGAAGTAGTGCTCGGGCGCATGATCGAAAGAGGTCGACTTGAAGAGGCAGGTCTTGCAGTAGCAGATGGGGCAGGCCGTCATGCAGTTGTGGCAGCGGATGCAGCTGGCGAACAACTCATCCAATCCGCCGGCCGCATTCATGCGCTCGCGAATGGCGGTCATCTCCTTTGTGCGAGTCTGACGACGCGCCTCGAGCACGGTCCGGAGCAACGCGGCGGCCCCCTCCCCGCGCGGCGTTTCACTCAGCCCGAGCCGGGCGCCCATTTCATCGGCAACGGTCAGCGGGATGCCGCTCGCCAGATCGCTTCCCAAGAGCTCGATGTGAATCGCACAGTTCTCGGCGACCGGAGTCACGCACATCTGGCACGCCGCGCGCAACGGCAACCCGTCAACCGTTGCCATGCCGCCCTTAAGTCCGTCCAAGTACCCGGCCCAATCCAAGCTGCCCGCCTTGCGCCGTGCGGTGAAGTCGCTGACCTCAAAGGTGCCGGCGCAGTCGATGCCGATGAGCGTCAGACCTTCAAGATTGGCTTGCTGCAACTTAACCAGCTCGACGAGCGCGCGTATCTCGCATGGGCGCAGCACCGCCCCCAGCTTGCCCGGCGTGTGTTTGCCCGTCAGCGCCGACACGGCTCGCGCACCGTTGATCGGCATGACCGGCGCAATCGGGTTGGCCCGCTCCAGCATGGCGGGGTCAGTGACGAGCGCAGGCAAAACTGCGCCGCCTTCTGTCTCGAGTGGGACGTACAAAGCCTCCACCACGCCCGCTTCCATCAGCGAGCGCAGAAAGCGGCGAGTTGCCTTGAGCACATCATTGTCGTCGACCGGGATGACTGTCTTCATTGCCACTCCCATGTTCGAGACTTCAAACCGTCACGAATCGCGGGCCGGGCGCGCCGCCATCCTCAAGACGGATCAGGCGGCCCAATTCTCGCGGGCCGGGTTGGGTCCAAGTTCCTTCATCGCCGTGACCATATCCGTCACCGTGCTGGCGAACTTCTGCCCCTCGCTGGCACTGATCCAGCGCAGCCACACGCGCCGCGCGTCGATGCCGGAGGTCCTGAGGATATCCTGGAGCGCCACGTAGCGCCGGCGCGTCTTGTAGTTGCCGGTTTGGTAGTGGCAGTCACCCGGATGGCACCCGCCGATAAGCACGCCGTCGGCGCCCTCCAGCAGCGGCTTGAGCACGTAGACCGGGTCGACGGCGCTCGAACACATGGTGCGGATAATGCGCACATTGGGCGGGTACTGCAGGCGCGAGGTGCCCGCCAGATCGGCACCGGTGTAGGTGCACCAGTTGCACAGGAAGGCCACGATGCGTGGTTCGAAGGCGGTAGTCTCGGTCATGCTATGCATCCTTGGTCGCAGTGTCGGCGGCGGTGGCCGGCATGGCCAGAGCCGTCTCGATCATTCCGAATATCTGCGCGAACTCGAAGCCCTTTTGCTGGCTGGCCTTGTTGGGGCAGGCCGCCACGCAGGCGCCGCAGCCCTGGCACAACACCGAAATGACCTCGGCCGTGCGAGCCCCCGGCTCCAGGACGCGCGCGCCATATGGGCACACTTCGACGCAGATGCCGCACGCGGCACACAGCCGCGGGTTAACGCTGGCGATGATTGGCGTCGCTTCCAGCCGCGGTCGGGAGATAAGCGCCACCGCCCGCACGGCAGCCGCCTGGGCCTGGGCAATCGTCTCTTCGATCGCGCGCGGCGAGTGGGCCAGCCCCGCCAAGAAGATGCCTTCCGCTGCGAAATCGACCGGGCGCAGCTTGACATGGGCCTCCAGGAAGAACCCGGTCTCGTTGGTTGAGACTTTGAGACGCTGGGCCATGGCCCTATTGCCCGGCTCGGGTTCGATGCCCGCACTCAGCACCACCCAATCCGCTGGCAGCGAGACCAGCGCATCTTCTGGCTGGACGGCGACGCGCACAAGGAGGCGGCCGTCCGCCGCCGCCGAAATCTGCGGTTTCTTCGACTCGTCGTACTCGAGGAAAACCACGCCCGCCCGGCGGGCCTCGCGGTAAAACGCTTCGCGGAAGCCGTAGCTGCGCAGGTCGCGGTAGAGCACGCTGACCTTGGCCCCCGGGGCATGGCGCTTGATGGCCAGTGCATTCTTGATGGCTTGCGTGCAGCAAACACGCGAGCAATAGGGATGGTCTGCCTCACGCGACCCGACGCACTGGATCATGACGATCGATCGTCCGTCGAGGCCCGCCGCGAATTCCGGGTCGAGAAGCCGTTCCTCCAACTCGCGTTGCACGATCACGTTTGAAGCTTGGCCGTAGGAATACTCATGGGGTGTGATTTGCCGCCCGCCGGTGGCCACGACCAACGCGCCATGCGAAACCTCGATCGTCGAGCCGTCGCCCACGCGCACGGTGCTGGTGAAGTGCCCGCGGTAGCCGCCGAGGGTTACGACTTCGCTGCAGGTGTACAGCGTGATGCGCGGGTCCGACTTCACCGCCGCGACGGCCTCGCTCAGCAGGGCTTGCGGGTCTGCTCCCCCAGGCAGCGTGGTGAAGATGTGGCGCAGGTTCCCGCCCAGTTCGGTCTCGCGCTCCACCAGGTAAACCTCAAAGCCTTGCCCGGCGATCGAGCGCGCCGCCGTGAGCCCGGCCAGCCCGCCGCCGATCACCAGCGCGCGGCGGTCCACGTCGAAGCTCTGGCTGGTGATGGCCTTGAGCTTGCGCCCCTTGGCAACGGCCATGGCCACCAGCTGCTTGGCCTTTTCAGTGGCCGCGCGCGGATTGCCGCGGTGCACCCACGAGTCCTGCTCACGGATGTTGGCCATTTCAAACAGGTGAGGGTTGAGCTCCGCGCGGCGCAACGTATCCTGGAAGAGCGGCTCATGGGTGCGCGGCGTGCAGGAGGCCACCACCACCCGGTTGAGATGGTTCTCGCGAATGCGCTGGGCGATGCGCTCCTGCGTGTCCTGCGAGCAGGTGTACAGATTGCGTTCG
>JBGOXY010000115.1:0-7415 GCA_041479415.1 Anaerolineae bacterium | reverse complement strand
CGATCTTCTACCTACTCTGTGGGCTTGGGGCGACTTTCGCTCAATTGGCGTTCAGTGTCGGATCAAACGTGCCGAATCTGGGTGCATCGGGAGCGATTGCGGGGGTGCTCGGCGCTTACATCTTGCTGTTCCCACAGGGAAGGGTCAGAGTCTTGCAGGGGCAGCAGGTGATTCAAGTCCCCGCGTTGATTGTCATTGGGCTGTGGATCGTTTTGCAGCTCTTCAGCGGCATCGGGTCCATTGCCGCCACAGCGGATACGGGTGGGGTCGCTTACATGGCGCACATCGGCGGATTCGTGGTGGGGATTGTGTTGACCTTCTTGTTTCGTGGGAGTCGGGGGGCGCAGGCGACAGGCTGACTCGTTATATTCATAGATCCTCATTGGCATATTCGGAATACTTGCGGGGAGTGGGCCGACGCCGTCTGCGTAACGGACATATCTGGCGTCATTGCAATAGTAGCTTTGCTTTGAGTTTAAGAGTGTCTCGCCCATGAGGAGAACGCAATGAGGCTCTCCCCCAACCTCAAGTTACTCGTGGCCCTCGCCACGATTGCGCCGCTCGTTGGGATCTTCTCTTCTGGAGCCTTCATGGCCACAGTGGCCGTTGGTCTTTGGGACCATTGGGCCAAGTATCTTCCCATGCGAACGGTGGAGTCGATCGGGTGGTCTGGCGTGTTTGTACTGGGCGCGGTGTTTGCTGCGCTTCACTTCATCCTGGTCGTCTTCTATATCTCCCACATCATCACCAACCATGCCGCGCCAGGCCTAGGACGCATCCTCTTCGCCGTCGGCCTTTTCCTTCTGCCCGGAGTCGTCATGGCTGTGTACTTCTTGCTCTACATCCTCCCCGAGGAGCCTCACCCTTGGGCGTTGAAGGCATCCCGTCTTGAACGGGAAGCGACTTGACCTCCGCCTCATGACAACCGGAGGCTGAACGCTGAGCGCGTTGGCGACCGGGCCCGGGGCGACTCCTGGCCTGCGGAGATCCGCACATCGTAGCGGCGCTCCTCAGGAGGCCGCGCTGGCCGTTGCGCGGGACGGACTGGCGAGCATGAAGGAGCAGAAGTGACAGTTATCCAATTGCGCGTTGTGGGCGCCGGGCTATTCGCTCTCTTCATCTTTCTTTCCGGCTTCTGGCTGAGCCGTTCTGGCAAGCCGCACAACGGGATCATCTTCAACATCCACAAGCTCATTGCGCTGGCGGCGGTGGCCCTTTTCGTCATATCCCTGTACCGGACAAATCGAGTGGCTGGCCTGAGCCCTGTTGAATTACTCGCCAGCGTCGTCACCGGCTTGTTTCTTGTCGGCTTATTTGTTACGGGCGCCCTCGTGAGCATCGACAAGCCAATGCCGGTGATCGTCTTGAAGCTCCATCACATCATGCCGTATCTGGCCGTGCTTTCCACCGCCGCAACGCTGTCCCTTCTGCTAAGTCGCGCATCGTAGAATGTCAAGAGCCCGAGTCGGCCCAAAATGGCATGGGCCGACATGCTCTGTTCCACTCCGCAAACGGCGGAACCGCAACGTAATGCAGCTTTAGGTCGGACTCCGAAGAGATAGAGCGTCTCTCATGTAGAAAACATCGATAGGCGGTCTACGCGTGATTTGCCAGGCCGACGACACTGAGGCGGCCGGGATCGTGGAGGCCGCTTGTCTGCGCAGCATCCAGCTCATCTCTGACACTTGGGGCTTGCCAGTGCCCGCGGATTGCAGAGTCTATGTCATGACTTCCTGGATGCGGTTCATGTTCGATGCCGCACCCTGGCACTGGCGCCTCCTCATGGTGGTCACCTTGCCGCTCTGGTTCTCCCGAACTCGGAGTTTGTGGCGCTATGCAGGCGGTTGGACGCAGCGATTCAGGGGGCGTACAGCTGTTGGGGTCAAGCCCCCGCGCCTCATGTCGACGGCGGACAAGAGCATCGGCGAGCGCATCTTCATCCGCGAGGACGACGTCGTGCAGAAAGTCCGGCACGTGACGTGCCACGAATTGACGCATGCGTTCATGGCGCATCTCAGGCTTCCCTCGTGGCTGAATGAGGGCCTGGCCATGGTTACGGTGGATCCGTTCTTCGGCAGACCGACGGTGCGGCAAGAGACCCTGGCGACGCTTGGGCCGCAATCCCGCTCGGGCAGGCCCCAGGACTCCGCCCGCGTGAACCTGGCCGACAAAGACACGATCATTCGCCACTACGTGCGGGGCTATTGGATTTCACGCCTTCTTGCGGAAACCGACTTGGCGTTCCTAAGGGACTTGCTCCGTGAGCGCACAAGCCGCAGGCAATTGGAAAGCAGGATCGCGGCAAAGCTCGGGGTTAGCCCGAAAGCTCTCTGGACCGAGGTGGAAACATCCATTCATCCCCCTTTCCGCGCCCTTGCCGTTACTCCACCCGCGCCACCACCTCGCCCATGCGGCGCACGTCGTAGCCCGGCAGCGCAGCCACCGCCTCACGGAAGCGCGCATCCAGGAGCACCGCGCGCAGCGGCGCGAGGCGAGTACCCTCCCACTCCTCTGCCGGGATCACCAGGTCGTAGCGCTCGTCGGCCACGGGGACGAAATCCAAACCCAGCGCCTTCGCCGCAGCGGCAATGCCCAGCCCGCAGTCGGCCACGCCCGAGGCCACGTCCACCGCCACCGCCAGATGCGTGACCACCTCGCGCTCGTAGCCGTGAACGCGTGCCGCCTCGATGCCCAGCCGCTCGAGATGGTAATCGAGCAGCACGCGCGTGCCGGCCCCGCGCTGCCGGTTGACGAAGCGCAGCTCCTCGCGCGCCAGGTCCGCCAGCGAGGCAATCCCCTTCGGATTGCCGCGCGCAACCATCAGGCCTTGCGCGCGCCCGACCAGGCTCACGAGGACCACCGGCTGCCCGGGCAGATACTCGCGCACGCAGCGCAGGTTGTACTCGCCCGTGGCCGGGTCCAAGAGGTGACAGCCCGCCAGGTGAGCTTCGCCGCGGCGCAAGGCCATCAGCCCGCCGATGCTGCCGGCATTGGCCGAGACCAGGCGCACGCCGTGAGCACCCAAATGCTGTGAGAGCAAATCGAGCGTCAGGTCGTGCGAGCCGATGTGTAGTATTGACCGGCGCACCTCGGACAGCGGGCGATACAGCAACACACGCACGGGCTCGCCCGCCTGCACGCCCTGCGTCATGCGCGGGATGCGGACGATGCCGTCGGCGCGCACGAGCGAGGTGAGCACACCTGCTCCACGCGCGAGCGGCGCGGCGACCAGCTTGCCGCGCACATCGCCCACGCTCACCCGCACGTATTCGTCATCGCCGAGCGGCGAGTGCACCTTGCGCGTGAGCACCGCCTCTACTTCCTCGGGCGCGAAGGGAGGCAGCCCCAGCCAGCGATCGAGAAGCGGGCGCACGAAGATCTCGCCGGTGAGCGCGGCCGAGGCCGGGAAGCCGGGCACGCCGATCACCGGAACCTCACGCGCGCGGTCACCTTGGCTGGTGCGGATCATTCCAATGATGACCGGATGACCGGGGCGCACCGCCACACCGTGCACGAGCACGCGCCCCAGGGCCGCGATGGCCTGCGCGCTGAAGTCCTCACTGCCGGCCGAGGAGCCGGCGTTGACCAGCACCAGATCCGCCTCGCGCGCGGCCGCCTCGAGCGCCGCGCGAACCGCCTCCGGATCATCCTTCACGATGGGGAAGCGCTCAGGCGCGCCCCCCCATTCCTCGACCTGGGCGGCGAGCACGAGCGAATTGAACTCGACGATCTGGCCGCGTTGCGGTAGCGTCCCCGGCGGGACGAGCTCATCGCCGGTGGGGATGACGACCACTCGCGGGCGGCGCGCCACGCGCACCTGTGCGTGTCCGGCCGAGGCGATGGCGCCGATATCCACCGGGCGCAAGCGCTGGCCGGCGGCCAGCACCAACTCGCTAGCGACGATGTCTTCGCCCATGGCGCGCACATTGGTCCACGGCGCCAGCGCCGCGCGTATCTCCACCGCTTGCATGCGGCCGTCCACATCGCGCAGCGGCTGGGTGGCTTCGGTCGGCACCACCGCATCGGCCCAGGCTGGCAGCGGATCGCCGGTATCCACATACTCGGCCTGCGAGCCAAGCCGAAGTTCGACCGGTAGATTGGGCGAGGCGTTGGCGCTGCTTTCGGCGCGCAGGGCATAACCGTCCATCGCGGCGGAGTGGAAGTTGGGCGAAGAGAGGCCGGCCCACACCGGCTCGATCGTGACGCGCCCGAGCGCGCTCTCGAGGGGCGCATCCTCTGCCGCGAGCGTGCTCCACAGTCCGGCCGCTTCGAGCGCGGCGCGCAGCCGCGCCTGGGCCTCCTCCAGCGGAATATCGTGCAGGTAGACGCTGCGCTCGCTCATTCGGCCTCAACCGCAGAAGGGCGTGCCTTCGCCGTGCCAGGGAAGCAGGCGCAGGAAATCCGAAAGGGCTTCGTCGCCGCGAATCTCGATGCGGCTCATATAGAAGAGGGAGCCCAGCCCCTGCACCGGCGAGGGCCCGAGCCCGGCGCCACCCAGATAACCCGCCCGGCTGACCATCGTTCCCAGATCGGGCAGGTAGGCGCCGAAGGGGTAGGCAAAGGTATCGATCGGCACGCCCAGCTTCTTTTCGAGGTCCACTTTCGACATGCGGACCTCGCGCCAGGCGTCTTCCTCGCTGACGGAACGCAGGTCGGCGTGCGTTTGCGAGTGCGAACCGATCTCCATGCCGGCCGCGGCCATCTCGGCCAACTGCTCCCACGACACCGTCTCGTCGCCGCCGGGGTACGTGCTGGGGATATAGAACGTGCCGATGAGGGCCTGCCGGCGCAGCAATGGGAAGATGGACTGGTACTGATCGATCCATCCGTCATCGAACGAGATCGCGATCGGCCGCTCGGGCAAAGGTTCTTTGCGTGCGAGCGCGGCGACGATGCGGCTGACCCCGACGGAGTGATAGCCAAGCTCATTCAACAACATGAGTTGGGCTTCGAAGTTGGCTTCGGTCACGTTGTAACGCGAGGTGGAGTCGCCGCCGGATTCAAGCGCCGCCTCGCCAACGTGATGGTAAAGAAGAATGGGCGCGAGCACTGTGCCACGCTCGAGCGTGGGCAGCGCTACCGGTTGGCACAGAACCTCCTGCAGCGCCGGGTCCCGCTCGAGCAGGCCTTGCATGACCGTGCGCGTGGGCTCGGGGGTTGGAGTCTCCGAAGGAGTGGGTGTGAGGGTGGGGCTAGGGGTGGAGGTGGGCTGAGGGGTGACCGTCGCCGTGGACGTCGCGCTCGGCGCGCCGAGTGCCCCAAAGGCGGGCAGCGCCCCGCAACCGGTGAGTGCCAGGAGACATGCCGCACCGACTACTCGTATCCACGTCCATCGCACGATGCACCGCCCAGGGAGTGCCGCTCCCGACCCGCTTACGTGAGGGCCAGCCCGGAAAACGGAATGAAGTCCACCCAGTCGGCCTCAGCCACACCGTTGACATCGGCGTTGAGGCGAATCAGCCCGTCGGCGCGGACCAGGGTGAAGATCAGGTTCGATTTGCCGTACACCGGCTCCACCCAGATCTCGCCGGCGCGGTCGATCCATCGCCCGGGGATGTAGTCCTCGCGCCCGGCCAGGGAGGGCAAATTGCGCGTGATGCGCGCACGCAACGCGGCCAGGCGCACGGCCGGCTCGAGCCCGAGCAGCTTTTCGACGACCGGAGCCACGTAGAGCATCGCGATGACCGCTGCGCTGACCGGGTTGCCGGGCAACCCCAGCACCGGTTTGCCTCCGGCCAGCGCCAGAATCGTCGGCTTGCCGGGTTTGGTGGCGATGCCGTGGACGATCACCCCCGGCGGCCCCAGGTCCTGCGCCACGCGCACCGTCATGTCGCGCGTGGAGACCGACGAACCGGCGGTGATGACCAGCGCGTCCGACTCATCCAGGGCACGCTGCGCCGCCGCGCGCAGCGCACTTTCGTCGTCGCCGACGATACCGTGGCGGCGCGGCACGCCGCCCGCGCGCAGGACGATTGCTTCCACGACGTACGAGTTGACGTCGCGCACTTGCCCCGGGACGGGCGCCGCCTCGGGCGGCACCACCTCATCGCCGGTGGCCAGGATCGCCACACGCGGGCGCCGCACGACCGTGCTGTGCGTCACGCCCAGCCCCATCAGCGCACCAACCTCTTGCGCGCGAAGGCGAACGTGGGCCGCCAAGACGACCTGCCCGACCTTGACGTCCTCGCCGACCTGCAGAACGTTCTCGCCGGGCGCCAGCGCGCGCAATACCTCGATCTCGCCCGGGCGCGAGACTTGCGTATCTTCCACCATCACCACCGCATCCGCGCCATCGGGCACGTGGCCGCCGGTGTGGATGAGGGCCGCCTGGCCCGCGGCCAGCGCCAGGCCCGCGGCCCGGCCCATGAGCACCTCGCCGGACACGCTCAAGTAAGCCGGCAGCGCGGCGCTGGCGGCGTGGGTGTCGCGCGAGCGCACCGCGTAGCCATCCACTTCGCTGCGGCGGAAACTGGGCGAATCGGCCGGCGAGGCAATGTCGCGCGAGGTCACGCGCCCGAGCGCCAACCCGGTGGGAATGGTCTCTTCTTCGGTCAGGGCCGCGGTGCCGGCCAACAGCGCGCCGCGCGCCTCATCCACCGAAACGAGTTGCAGGAATTCGGGCATGGGTCAGCCAGTCAGAGAGGACCAGTCAAAGCCGATGGCGCGATCATCGGCGGCGAAGGTCCGGTCGAGCGCAGCCTGTTCCTCCTCGTGGGAAGCCAACTCGAGCAAGCGCGCCGAGCCGCCGGCGATGGCGCGCGGCGCGCAGGCCACGCCGAAGGGGATGAGCAGCAACGCGTGCGGGCGTCCATCCAGACGGACCACCTGAGTGTGGCCGCGCGAGGGCGTGCCCTCGCGGGTATCGTGCATCACCGCCCACAGTTCGCCTTCCATGAGAAGCCAGACGCGGTCGGCCGTCGCGCGCAACGTAAATGGGAAGAGTCGGCCGGGGCCTATCTCGCGCCAGACCGCCTCACCGAAGCGGCCGAGCAGACTGTCGGATTCGCGCAGCAGGACGCGCCGGCCGGTCTCATCGGCCGCAGGCAGCCCGCCCACATATGCATCGAAGATGCTACCCGCGTTTGTCTGCGTGCTCATCGGCCGCACGCCGCCCTCGTCGGATCGTTCAGGGTAATGCTCATCCGCCGGGCCGGCTAGGCTAGCCCGCTTTGAATCCGGGCAACTCGAACGACTGGCCGCCCGCATTCACCTGGTAGTACGGCAGCCAGGCGACGCCGAACACATCCACAAACACATCCTTCTTGAGCGGCGTGAGGGAGGTCTGGCTGATTTCCTGGTACTCGTCATTACTGTTGGCGTTTATTTCCTCGTCCTCTTGATTGTTTTATGATTAGATCGGATGTTGTTTGGTCTTAAGTGATGTAATTGATTGTAATGTCGTATGGAGTTTGTTT
>JBGOXY010000114.1:0-7448 GCA_041479415.1 Anaerolineae bacterium | reverse complement strand
TGCGCCAGACGCCGGTTTGCCACCCGCGAGGAGGCCCGCCGGCATATCTTTGAGTTCATTGAGCTTTGGTACAACCGTCAACGTCTTCACTCCAGCCTGGGCTACCTCAGCCCAACCGAGTTTGAGCACCGGCTCAGCTCAGACATGCTTAGTGTCCACTGAATCGGGGCAAGGTCAATCGATGCGGGGGAGGGGTAAGGATTCCTTAAAGGAGACGGGGGCCGAAGGCCCCCGTCTCCTTGATTCCCTCACCCTCTCTCCGCCAGACACCGGCCTGTCGAAGGCGGCCTCCCGGCGGAGAGGGGGTAGGGGGTGAGGTGGAGGTGGCCACATCTTGCTAGAGCAAGCGGGGACAACGAACCGGACCGGATTGCCCTGGCCTCACACGTTATCGAGTGTCTCTTCGTGTTCCAACGCCCACACCCGCTGCGCGCGGTCGGTGTACAGCACGCCGTCGAGATGGTCCACTTCGTGCTGGAAGATGCGCGCCAGCCAGCCGCGGGCGCGCAGGCGCAACGGCGAGCCGCGGCGGTTGAGGCCCTTCACCGAGATCTCGACAAAGCGCTCCACCTCGCCGGCGTAACCGGGCACCGAAAGGCAGCCCTCGGTGGCTGTCACCGTTTCGATGCTTGGCCGCACGAGTTCGGGGTTGATCACGACGAACAGTTTGCGCGGCGCAGGAGTCTTATCGCCTGAGACCGGCTGCTCCTGTTCCTCGTTCTCGCCATACTCGACCACAATCACGCGCTGGCTCACGCCCACCTGCGGCGCGGCCAGGCCGACCCCGGGTGCCTCGCGCATGGTTTCGATCATGTCGTCGATGAGCTTGTCGAGCGCCGGCGTCAGCTCGCCCACCCGGCGCGCCTTCTTGCGCAGTGCGGGGTGGGCCGCGGTCAGGATTTCGCGCACAGCCATACCTATTCTCTCCCACCCGGTGGGTTCGGCTTTTTCTGCGTCACGTGATGATACGCATCCAGCCACTCGGCGATTTCTTCGCCGCGCGTCTGACGGTCCTTCTGTTCGCGCCGCACGCGATGCGCCTCCATGCGCCGGTAGATATCTTCTTGGACCCCGACCGGATCGTGCACGCGGTCGAAGACGAACGAAACGTTGCCCACGGTGACGACGACGTTGCCGAAGTTCATCAAGCGCGCCATCAGGCCGGGGCGGTCATACTCCAGGCTGAGGATATTTCCGAGCGAGGCGGCGCGGCGGTCTTCGCGGCCGAGGGGCGTGCGATGCAGGGCGATGATCTGATCGGGCGTGACCATATACAGATCATTGGCCCAGTCGATGACTTCGTAAGCACCCCAGCCGAGGCCGGCCGCCAGAAGTGCGCCGGCGACCAGCCAGGGGATCCAACCTGCAAAGGGCAGCGAGCCGGAGGCTTGCAGCACGAGCAGCACGCCGCCCACCACCAGCACCGCGAGCGGCATGGCCAAATCGTTGACCAGGAAGTACGCGTCCTTGCGGTAGATGATGCGATCGCCTACCTCGACCCGCATGCCCAACCCCTTCGCGCCGGATTTGCCAGCCGCAGCAGCTTGCCCGGCGGTCTCGCTTTCGGAAAGCGAGGGATCCAAACGCTGGCCGATGGCCGATTCGATCTCCGCCCGCTGCATTCGCTCCTGGCGTGCGCGCAATTGATCGCCCAGCGCCTCGATCCATTGCGCCAGGCGGTAAGGCTCCGGCACATCAGGCAGGATCACGGGCCGGGTAAAGGTGCGCGCCACCACGCTGCCAAAACCCAGCCAGTGCTTGATGGCCGAGGAGTCCACCTCGACCGAGAGCAGCGTGCGCAGCGGGGCTTCGGTGCGGTCTTCATATATAAGCGGCAATCTCTCGATGACGATCAGGCGCTGATTGGTCGCCAGGAAGAGGTCGTTGAGCCAATCCCACACGGCCCAGCCGCCGCTGAGCAGGGCTACACCCAGCCCGGCCAACGGCAGCGGCAACAACGCCGGAGCATCTTGCCAAAGCAACATCATGGCCAGCGCGCCCAGGCTGAGCACGGCAATCGCCGAGGGCAGGATGAGCGAGAGGGCCAGCACGGTCTTCGACCGGCGTGTGACCAGGTGGATGGCTTCTTCGGCGCCACGCCATTCCCAATCCTGGCTGAGCGCCAGCCGGCGGCTGGCCAAGGCCAGCCGCACGCTGGGCCGCAAGTACGTGGCGCGCGTAAGCAGTGAGGCAGAATGGGCCGTGGGCAGACGCAGCAGCGTTACCGGCGATTCGGCAACGGCTGTGAAGGGCTCTGCCTGGCGCATGAGCGCCGCCTCACCCAAGTGGTCGCCCTCGCCGAGCAACATGCTGCGGCGAGCTTTGCGCGGCGGCCCCATCACTCGCACCGCACCGCTGGCGATCAGGCACAGGCCCACGCCCGGCTGCCCCGCCTCGAGAATGATCTCGCCGCCCGCCACATGTTCTTCGACGAAGAAGCGGCCAACCTCCGCGCGCTCTTGCGGGCTAAGCGCGCGCAAGAGGTAAGCGGTGTCGATGAGCGTGGACGGAGAGGGTTGCGGCATCATGAGCGTGGCCAATCCGTGAGGTCGGGCATCCATCGCGCCGCAGGTTCGAAGGGCCGAGGGGGCGATGCCCGCGGCGCGCTGCTCATCCGGCGACGCGATTATTGTAGCATGGCGACTCGCGCGAAGATACAACGCGGCCTGGCCGCGCAGCCTGCCCAGCATCGCCAGCGAATGCCGCGGACGGGCATGATCGCTGTGCTATAATCTGCCGCCTCAAGACGCACGAGACGTCCTTCGGACCCTGACCCCCAGTGGGCACATCTTCCAATCGTGGCAAGGCCAAGCGCACTTCGGCGCCCTCGCGCCGAGGCGCTTCACCATCGCGAGGCAGCTCACCCGGCAGCGCTTCGGCTCTCGACCGCCGCCTGGACATCCTCGGTTTCGTCCTGGTCGCACTGGGCGGCTTCGCGCTGCTCGGGCTGATTGCCGCCACGCCGGGGTCGCTCACCTACAAGCTGACCTTTCTCATTCGTCAGGGCTTCGGTTGGGGGGCCTACATCGTCCCGCTGGTTGTCGCGGCGCTCGGCGCGTGGCTCATCCTGCGCCAGTTCCGGGACTCCCTGCCGCATCCGGGAACAGGCCGTGTGCTGGGTGCGGTGCTGCTCTACTTCAATCTCCTGACTGTCTTCCACGCCGTGCTCGATGCGTTCGGCACCGCGACTTTCCTGGAGCATGCCGAGGCCGGGCGAGGCGGCGGATACGCCGGCGCATTGCTGCTCGTGGCGTTGCTACGACTCTTCGATTGGCCGGGGACGATCTTCGTCTTGGTGGCTTGGTTCCTGGTCGGGCTGATCCTTACGCTGCGTATCTCGCTGACGGATATTTTGCGCGCCCTGGCTCGAGCAGGCCGCTGGATTGGGGTACGCACTTCCGGGTTGCGCGAGCGAATGTCGCAGCCCTCGTCGTCCTCGCCTTCGCCGTCGGCGCCGTCGCGCGCAACGCTTGCGGCAACTCCTGAGGTACACCCTCCGCTTGCGGCGTCGGCCCGGGCGGAGGAGTCTCCCGCCAAACCACTTGAAGCCCGACCGGCCCAGCCGCCTGCGCCCGACCTCCCCTCACGCATCATCGGCGTGCCGGAACTACCTCCGTGGAATCTACCGGACGTGACGCAGATGCTCAATCCGGGTGTGGAGGCTTCCGCCAGCGACGATTTCGACCGCCAGCGCGCGCGGCTGATCGAGGAAACGCTGGCTTCCTTCGGCGCTCCGGTTCGCGTGGTCGAGGTCAATCGCGGCCCGACCATCACCGAATTCGGCGTCGAACCCGATTTTGTCGAGGTGCGCGGCGGCAAACGCACTCGGGTGAAGGTGAGCAAGATCGGGGCACTGGCCGACGACTTGGCACTGGCGCTGGCCGCGCCTTCCATCCGCCTGCAGACTCCGGTGCCGGGCAAGGGATACGTAGGGATCGAGGTGCCCAACAACGAGATCTCGCTGGTGAGCCTGCGCGACGTTGTCGAATCGGAGGCCTTCCACAAGAAGAGCTCGCCGCTGCGCTTTGCCCTCGGTCAGGACGTATCGGGACATCCGGTGGTGGGCGACTTGGCGACCATGCCGCACCTGCTGATTGCCGGCACGACCGGTTCGGGGAAGTCGGTGTGTGTCAACGCGCTCATCAGCTGCTTCCTATTGCATAACACGCCCGACACACTGCGCTTCCTGATGGTCGACCCGAAGCGCGTGGAACTGACCTCCTACAACGGCATCCCGCATCTGCTCGCGCCGGTGATCGTCGAACTCGAACGGGTGGTGGCGGCGCTGCAATGGGTCACGCGCGAAATGGACGAACGCTACCGGCGCTTCGCGAAGGTAGGCGCGCGCAACCTGGACGACTTCAACTCGAAAGCCGCCGACCTGGGCGAGAAGCGCTTGCCCTCCTGGGTGGTGGTGATCGATGAGTTGGCCGACCTGATGCTGATGGCGCCGGATGAAACCGAGCGCATCCTCACCCGCCTGGCACAACTTTCGCGCGCGACCGGCATTCATCTGGTCATTGCGACCCAGCGCCCGTCGGTGGACGTGCTGACCGGCCTGATCAAAGCCAACTTCCCGGCGCGCATCTCATTCGCCGTGGCCTCGATGGTCGACAGCCGGGTGGTGCTCGACCAGCCGGGTGCCGAGCGGCTGCTCGGCCGCGGCGACATGCTGTTCCAGGCGCCCGACTCGCCGGCGCCGGTGCGCCTGCAAGGCGCGTACGTTTCGGAGGCCGAGCTGGTTCATCTGGTCAACTATTGGCGCTCATCCAACCAGGCGCGCCAGGCGCAGCTCGCCGAAGCGCGGCGCGAGTTCGCGCCCGAGGCGGAAGACGGTCCGGCCGTCGATCGCGCGCCGAGCGCTTTTCCCGCGGACGCGCATCTGGAGCAGGCGCCCTTGTGGGATGAGACACCCGCCAGGGGCGAGGGCGAGGACGCGCTGCTGGAAAAGGCCATCCACATCGTCCGCCAGTGGCGCAAGGCCTCCACCACGCGCTTGCAGCGCCACTTCCGCATTGGCTACACGCGCGCGGCGCGCATGATGGATGCGCTCGAGGAGCGTGGCATCATCGGCCCGCCGCAGCCGGGGGCTCAACCGCGCGAGGTGATCGATTACGGCGACGAGGGCAACCAGGGCTCCGAGGACGAGGATGACGAGGAGTAGGCGCGCGCCGCGCGCGGCCGCGCTGGCCGGGGTTGCGGTCGCAATTGCCCTCACGGCGTGCACGGCGACCGGACGCGAGCCCGCAGCTTCACCCTCCCCCGAAATCGCCAGCGTACCGAGTGTCACCCCGGCTCCCACCGCACCCGCCGTACCACGCGTCCTCCTCCTGACCTCCTCCGATGACGTGAACCCGGCCCATCTGGCGGCGCAGGCGGCGCTGGAGACGATGGCTCGCGAGAAGGGTTGGAGCCTGAGGCGGCTGGCCGCGGGCGCGGATACCCTGGACCAGGCGCTGACCCAGGAGCCGATGCTGGTGGTCAGTGTCACGACCGGGTTGGGCGCATCCATCACGCAGGCCGCTGCGGTGCATCCGGAGCTTCGCCTGGTGGCGATTGACGAGGCGGACGCGCAGCCGAGCACCAACCTGCTGGTGATCGGTCCGCGCGTGCGAGAAGACGAGGCGGCGTTCCTGGCCGGGGCGCTGGTGGGCATCGCCAATACCAACAATCGCGTGGGGTGGATAGGCGAGCCGGGCAGCGTGCGCGGCACGTTAGTCCGCAACGCCTTCATCCATGGGGTGCGTTTCACCTGCCCGTTGTGCTGGGTGTTCGAAGAGGGCGCGGCCGAGGGGGCAAGCGTCGAAACTGGAACGGCCGCGGCGGAGTTGCTGCTGGCGCGCTATGTTGAAACCGCAGGCGCATTCCCGAGCCCGGCAGGCGATGGCGCGCTTCTGGCGCTCGCCACTGGACCGGCGCGTGTGGCGGGTTCGCGAGCGGGCTTCGGCGCACAAGTACTGAGCAGCCAGCCGGACGCGGCGGGGAACCTCTTGGGCGAGGTTCAGGTGCATCCTGCGTTGCTTTTGACCGAGGCGCTGCCGCGCTTCCTGGCGGGAGAGGTGTTTGGTGAGCCGCTCGTCTACCAGATTGAAAACGGGGGGCTAGGATACGCTCCCTTCTCCACGCCGTGGATCACTCGCGGGTTGCAAGCCAACCTGCAGGAAATGATGGGGCGGCTGGCCGCGGGTGAGCTGCAGATCGGCGTCAACCCCGAAACAGGCGAAGAACAGTAGGCGTGAGCTGAATCCGGCCCTCTCGCCGGTCGAACGACTTCTCCCTTGACACAGAACAGATGTTCGTGTAGCATGTGGAAAACCTGCCGACATCCGGGTTGCAGCCGCTTGCCAGCCGGATGGGAAGCGGGAGGCAGTTCGCGAAGCGTCCGGTCCGCCTCCGGGAACGCGGAGGGGTCAGGCGCCTGGGGAGGTCACCATGGGCGAGGGCAATCTGACGGCCCGCCAGGCCGAGATGAAGAAGTACATCGAGGAATACTTCGCCGAGCACGGGTATGCCCCCTCGTACCGTGAGATCATGAAGAAGGTCGGCATCCCCTCGCTCTCGGTGGTGCGCTATAACCTGGAGCGCCTGCAGCGCGAGGGCATTCTGGATCGGGATCCGCGGGTGGCCCGTGGCATTCGCCCGCATACGGCGCAACTGCGCTCGATCCGCGTGTGGGGCTACATTGCCGCCGGCGAGCCGATGCCCGTCCCCGGCGTGACCGAGCCGCTGTTTGGCGCCGACGAAGCTTTGGCCATCTCGCGCGACCTGCTGCCGCGCGACCGGGACTTGTTCGCGCTGATCGTGCGAGGCGATTCGATGATCGACGCCATGGTCCATGACGGGGATTACGTCATCCTCAAACCCCAGCAGCAGGCCCGCAACGGCGAGATGGTGGCTGTGTGGTTGAAGGACCGCGACGAAACGACGCTCAAGTACTTCTTCTACGAGGATGGGCGGGTGCGCCTGCAGCCGGCCAACCCCCAGATGAACCCGATATTCGTCGACAATCTGGAGCAGGTGGAGATTCGCGGGCGAGTGGTCATGGTTGTCCGCCAGCTTGAGAAGCGCGGGGGCGTCAAACACTAGCCTGCCCGATCGCACAAACCGCCAGGCCGCCCGCGCACATCGCGGGCGGCTTCTTGTTTCTGGCGGGTTTGATGGCGCGGACGTATAATCGCGGTTGATCCGCCCACTAGAAGGCTGTCATGCGAACTATCGACCGGTCGACGTTCCGCGATGCCAGCGGCCAGATTTCCTTCTCCACTCGCTTGAAGGCCGTCCTTAAAGAAGGCCTCGGCTGGCAGGCCGAGGTGCAAGCCCAGCAGGACATCGCGCGCCGCCTGGCGAAGGTCTTCGGCGACGACTATGTCCTCGTGCGCAACTGCCCCATGCCGACCAGCAATGTACCGGTGCCGCTCATTCTCATCGGCCCGATCGGCGTGCGGGTC
>JBGOXY010000113.1:0-7465 GCA_041479415.1 Anaerolineae bacterium | reverse complement strand
TGATAGCCACTGGGTATGAGCACGGCGTCGCCATCGCGCACCACGGTCACTAGTTCCGGAGATTCTGCATTGTTGTAGACGAGCTGAATGCCGTAGGCCGGGTCAGGCATGTCGAAATAGACGTACATTTCTTCCAGCAAGGCCGCGTGCTAGCTCAAGAACGGGTGGAAGTGGTGCTGGGGGACCTCGACCAGGCGCAGGTCATGGGCGATCGCGATCGCCTCAAGCAGCTCTTCCTTAACCTGGTGGCGAATGCCATCCAGTACACGCCGCCGCACGGTCGGGTGACGCTGGCAATGAAGCTGGTCGGTGAGTGGGTGCACGTCTCGGTGGCCGACACGGGGCCGGGCATCCCGGCGGACGAACTTCCGCACGTTTTCGAGCGTTTCTACCGCGTCGACAAATCCCGCCGGCGCCCCTCGCTTGGCGGGGCCGGGCTTGGGCTGTCGATCGCCTACTGGATCACGCGCAACCATGGCGGGCGAATCGAGGCGGCTTCGGAAATCGGGAAAGGATCAACCTTCTCGGTGTGGCTGCCGCTCGCTTCCAGCAAGTCTGGGAAAGCCTAACCGGCAACCGTGAGGCTTCGTCGACGGGTCAGGGGGCGAGACCCAATGCGGCGGCAGCCTGTGCGCACAGATGTTTCCCGCCGGCGCGCCGCCATTCCTCCAGACGCGCGCTGTCTTCACGGCCCGCTTGCGCGTCCTCATAGATACCTGCCCCCCAATAAACGTAGCGCCGGGTCTCCGCAGGCCACAAATCCGCCGCCTGGCCGATGCGCGAGTGCCCGCCGTTGTATCCGGCCAAAGCCAGTCCGGGCTGGCCGCCGCCACGCTCGAGTCCTAATCGCAAGTAGCCCAGACCGCGCGCGGCATTGACCTCCGGATCGAAACCATCCTCCCCCGCCAAAAAGTGAAACGGCATGACCTGAAACAAACCCATGGCGCCCGAGTGCGAGAGCGCCCCCGGATCGCCACACGATTCGATTTGCATGACGGTTGCGACGAGGTTCGGGTCGAGTCCGAATCGCGTGGACCACGCAAGGATTCTCTCTTGCCAATGGCGCACGGCCGGGTCGAAGAGGGGGGCAAGGGAGGCCGCCTGCGGTGCGGCCTCCCTTGCCGGGAGGGAAGCAGCCAAAGGCTGCGGGGAGAAAACCTCGGCCGAGGCGAAGGCCGAGGCGACGAGCCAACCCCCAAGCGCCAGGGCGAAGGCTGCAAGGAGCGGTATGGACAGCACGATCGAGCGTGCATGTCGAGGATCTAACCGCGTGTGCATCGCAGCCTCGCCCCGGCACTGGAGCCACTAGCTAACGTGACCATTGTTGCGGCGGGCGAATGTTGCACCCGGCGCGAGCGGAACGCTGCCGGCTTGGTGTTCGTCGGCCGAGGCGGGCAGAGGCGCCGTGTGCGGCGCCGGGCGGGCGGCGCGGGGGTAGGCATGCGCCATGGCCGTGAACGGCGCGGGTGTGCGTGCCTGCGAGAACAATCGGCGGCCGCCCAGGGTGAGCGTGCCGATGAGCAGAATGCGGATGAGCCAAACCACGCCGGCCACGAACACGGGGACAAAGCCAAGCACCTGACGGCGAGTGAACAGATCGTGACCCAGGTCGGCCTGTCCCATCAGTGAGAGGGTGACGGCCCACCAGGTGAGAATGGCATTCATGCCACCGGCCAGGAACCAGGCCGCCACCAGGTACCAGGTCTCGATGCGCTCGGCGTGCTCGCGTTGAGGCGTGAACAGGCGCGCGATGCCGCCAAAGTCGATCCCGGAGAAGGCGAGCGCCAGGACGGTCGCCAGCGAGAGGCGCGCCAGGTGCAGGTCCCCGAGCAGATCGGCCAGCGCGAATTGGGTCGTGCTGAAGTTGAAGATCTCGAATGCGGCCAGCCCGAGGACGATGATCAGCCCGAAGGCTGCGCCCTGCTCGGGCCAGCGCAGGTTGAGGCGGGCAAGCCTGGCCCGGTGAGGCAACTCAGTCGAGAGCGGGCGAGAGGATGTGATAGCGCTCATTTCAGTTCCTCCAATTGAAATACCGGTTCGGAAATCTGTGTTGCGGCTACAGTATAGAACATATGTTCTAATCGTCAAGAGGGCAAGTCCCATGCCGCGGCCGACTAGCCTTCCGCTTTATATGGGGGAGGTATCAACGAAACAGTGTGTATCTGGGGGTGAGGATGCAGCTTGTCGATGAATGCGAGCTAACCGTGGCTCGAAGAGGAGGAATCCGGGACCCGAAAGAAGACCGGGGCACGCCATGGCGTGCCCCAACAAAAACAGAGGCATTGCGAGGAGCGAAGCGACAAAGCAATCTTGGAGTGGCTTGCGCCCAGCCAGCGACACACTGGTCCGAAAAGCTCCCCGATTGCATCGCCCCACAGAACGGGGCTCGCAATAACGAGTCGGGCCGGGAGGCGGGCACGCCATGCCGCGTCACAACGAGCTCACCGCGGCTCGCTCATGACATCGGAGCCACACCGGCAACGTTGACCTTGGGCGGGATTCGTGCGCACGCCCCCCGCAGGCGGTCATGTGTAAGGCGTGCTATGCCCTCTCCCAAATCGGATGTTGTCCTACCCGATCAGGAAGGCAAGCCAATTACGGACGCTCGATGATCGTAGCTGTGGCCATTCCGTGGCCGATGCACATGGTCTGCAATCCGTAGCGCCCGCCGCTGCGCTCGAGTTCGTGGAGCATCTTGGTCATCAGCACCGCGCCTGTCGCGCCGAGCGGGTGACCTAACGCGATCGCGCCGCCGTTTGGGTTGACCCGCGCCGGGTCTGGGCCGATTTCCTTCTGCCAGGCCAGCACGACCGTAGCGAAGGCCTCGTTGATTTCGATGACGTCGATTTGATCCAGGCGCAACCCAGCGCGCGCCAGGATCTTGCGCGTGGCCGGGATGGGCCCGTCGAGCATGAGCACCGGGTCGGACCCGACGACCGCGGTCGACACGATGCGCGCGTGCGGCGTGAGATGGTGAGCGCGCACGGCCTCGGCCGAGGCCAACACCACCGCAGCCGCGCCGTCGCTGATCTGGCTCGAGTTGCCCGCGGTCACCACGCCGTCGGGTTTGAACGCAGGCTTGAGGGCCGCCATCTTGTCGCGGTTGGGCGGCATGCGCACGCCTTCATCCTGAGCGAAGGTGCGCGTGACCGGCGCGCCACCCTCCGGCATGTGGGTCACTTCTATGGGAAGGATCTGGGCCGCAAACCGTCCCTCGCGAATCGCTTGGCCGGCGCGCATGTGGCTCTCGAAGCTGAAGTCATCGATCTGGTTTCGCGTCAGGCCCCACTTCTCGGCAATCATTTCCGCGCTCATGCCCTGATGGATGAGGGGATAGGGAAAGTCGCTGGGCCAGGTGGAGGGCCAATCGGCGCCGATCGGCACGCGGCTCATCACCTCGATGCCGCCCGCGGCCACCACCTGCATCTCACCCGAGGCCACGGCCTGCGCCGCGAAGTGAATAGCCTGCTGGCTCGAGCCGCACATGCGGTTGAGAGAAACGCCCGGAACGTGGAAGGGGTAGCCGGCCTTGAGCAGTGCCAGGCGGGCGATGTTGGCGCCCTGTTCGCCGATGGGCGAGACGCAGCCGAAGACAACATCCTCGATCAAAGCGGCTTCCAGGCCGGCACGCTGCAGCACCTCGCGCAGCACGGCGGCCGCGAGGTTGATCGGGGTGGTCGTCGAAAGCGCGCCGCCGGGTTTGCCCACACCGACCGCAGTGCGCACGGCGCCGACGATGAAGACATCATTCATGAGACCCTCCCTGGGTGGTTTGAGATGCGAGGCAATGATGATGGATGAGGACCGCCCGATATCGCACCGCAATTCGCGCGCGGGCCTTGATGAGGAGCATCAACGCGGCAGTGCAACATGTCAGTCAGCGTAGGCAACAGGTGGCGCTCAGCCAGGTCGTGCCGGCGGCCCGTCCAATAACAGCGTCTCTAGACGTCGATGGAGGGCACCGCCGGATGGCTCAACCCGGCCGGCGCTTTTCCATGTCGCGGATCTTTTCGACCTGGCTCAGGTTCCACTCGTCCTGACTATAGGGCGTGGAGAACCACGCGTCAAGTATCTCGCGCGCGACAGGTTCGGAGGTTGAGCGCAGGCTGAGGGCCAGCACGTTGGCATGGTTCCAGGTGCGCGCGCCGCGCGCGGTCTCGGCATCGGCGCACAGTGCGGCCCGGATACCGGGCACCTTGTTGGCGGCCAGGCTGGCGCCGGTGCCGGTCCAACACATCACCACAGCTTCGTCGGCTGCGCCAGCAGCCACACGTTCGGCCGCAGCGCGAGTCACATCCGGCCAATCGGCGGTCTGCCCCACGGCGGGGCCGAGATACTCCACCTGGTGACCGCGGCGCTCGAGGTCGAGACGGACCGCCTCCACCAATGACGTATGCTCGTCAGCACTGACGACGATTCGCATGCCCTTCTCCCGTACCTTCGGCAATTCTATCGCGCCGCTTGGCGGCGCAAGGCGGTGAGTATCTCGTGCGCCAGCCCTGGGCCAGAATAGACCAAGCCGGTGTACACCTGCACCAATCGCGCGCCCGCCTCCAGCATGCGTCGGGCATCGTCGGCGCCCATGATCCCCCCCACGCCGATAATCGGCAGCTGGGCCCCGGCGTGAGCGTTTATATGAGCGACCACTTCGCGAGCTCGTTCGCGCAGCGGGGCGCCGCTCAGCCCTCCGGCCTCCCCCGCGTGCGGCGAGATGAGTCCCGGGCGAGCGAGTGTGGTGTTAGTGGCGATGACACCCTCAACGCCGTGAGCCAACAGCCGGTCGAGGATCTCATCGAGTTCGGGCCAGGTGAGATCGGGCGCGAGCTTGACCAACACCGGCAAGGCTCGGCCCCGCAGCCTGGCGATGCGCTCACGCTCGCCTAAGACGGCCGGCAACAGTTGGTCGAGGTAAGCGCGTGACTGCAACTGCCGCAGCCCTTGAGTGTTGGGCGAGCTGATGTTGACGGCCAGGTAGTCGGCGAATTTCCCCAGAGCGCCGACCAGTGCGCAGTAATCCTCGTGGGCGCGCTCGAGGGGTGTGTCGCGCCCCTTGCCCAGATTGAGCCCAAGCACAAAATCCCGTTCGCGCGGTACCCGCGCCAACCGTGCGCGCAATGCCTGCGCGCCGCGGTTGGGGAAGCCCATGCGGTTGATCACAGCACGGTCGGCGGGCAAGCGCACGATGCGCGGGCGCGGGTTACCGCCTTGCGCCTGCGGGGTGACGGTGCCCACCTCGATGTGCCCGAAACCGAGAAGTGCGAGCGCGGCCACTGCGCGACCATCTTTGTCGTAGCCGGCCGCCAGGCCCAGCGGGTTGCGAAATGTCAGGCCGCAACACTCCACCTGCTGGTCGCGCCCAGCCAGGTCGAATTGCCGGCGCAGCCAT
Source organism: Anaerolineae bacterium (assembly GCA_041479415.1). GTDB lineage: Bacteria > Chloroflexota > Anaerolineae > Anaerolineales > RBG-16-64-43 > RBG-16-64-43. The sequence continues at coordinate 2,079 of JBGOXY010000113.1, read as the reverse complement.
CCGCGGGATAGGGGCGTGGAGGCTGCGACGCGCAGCAGGGCCAACGCCAGGTGATGGGCGTCCTCTGGGTCGAGGCGGAACAGGAGCGAACGCAGCACAGGGTAGAGCGGCATGATCAGGAGTCGCCAGTGTGCGGGCCGTGGCCGCGCATCTAAGCCAGTCCACCAAGAATGTCGCTCACCTGCGCCTCCGTGACGACGCCGCGCGCCTGCCAGTGTGCCACCAGATCGCGCAGATGCAGCACGGCGTGCAACTCGAGGCCGTGCTCGCGCAGCGTATCGCGAGCGCCGCCTTCGCGATCGACGAGCACCACGGCATCGGTGACGACCAGCCCGGCTGCGCGCAGCTTCTCCAGCGCTTCGATCTTCGCCCCGCCGGTGGTGGCCACGTCGTCAATGATCACCACCTGCTCACCCGCGTGATGCTCGCCTTCGATCGCGGCGCGCGTGCCGTACTCCTTTGCCTCCCGCCGCGGATAGACCATCGGCCAATCTCCTTGAAGGGCGATGGCGGTGGCGATCGGGAGTGCGGCGTAAGGCAGCCCGGCGATGCGCGAGAAAGTCAATCGGCGCAGTATGGGCAGGTAGGCGGCGGCCGCGCGCGCCAAGAGGCGCGGGTGAGAGGCCAGGCGGCGCAGGTCGAAGTAGATGGGCGAGGTCTTGCCGGACTTTAGCGTGAACTGGCCCAATTGCACGCAGCCCGAGGCAAGCAATTCGTCGGCCAACGTGAACGTGGCAGATGGCGCGCGAGAGGGGCCGCTTCTTGCGGGGCGCGCCGGCGAGGACTCGTGCTGGATGCTGGCCACCTCATCGCGCAACTCGGCCGCGGCGCGCGATGGGTCGGCGGCCCGCGCCAACGAGCGCGAGACAGCGATCAACATCCCCATGCCATCGGAGCGCAACCCGGCGGCGAGGGCCTGCTGCAAATCCGCGCCCTGGGCGCCGACTCCGGGACCCAGGATCCACAGGTCGGGCGCCATGGCGCGAACGCGGGCCAAAGCCTCGGGCTGAGTGGCCCCGACCACCAGGCCGACATTGCCGCGTGTGTTCCAGGATGAGGCCAGGCGGGCGATGTGTTCATACACACGCAGAGGTTCGCTCGTGACGGTTGGCCCCTCGAACGCGAGCGGGAGACCTTGGATGGCCGCCGAACCTGGGTTCGAAGTGCGGCACAGGATGAAAGCGCCCTTCTCGCGATTGACAATGAAAGGTTCGATCGCATCCTGGCCAAGATAGGGCGAGAGGATGATCGCATCGACGCCCAGTGTCTCGAAGGCCGAGGAGGCATAGGCCTCGGCAGTGGAGGCGATGTCGCCGCGTTTCGCGTCGAGGATCACGGGAATGCGCGAACCCAGGCGGTCGGATTGGGCCTGCACCGCCACCACGACCTCGCGCAGAAGGGCCCAGCCGGCGGGGCCGAGAGCTTCGAAGAACGCAGCGTTGGCTTTGAATGCAGCGGCGTAGCGAGCGGTTTGTTCGATCAGCCGCAAGCAGGAACTGCGCGCCCCTTCGAGCGTGGGCTCGGGCAGGTCCGCCAGGTGCGGATCGAGCCCCACGCACAGCAGCGAGGAGCAGTCGAGGACGCGTTTCTCGAGGAAGGAGAAGAAAGTCTCCATCAGGCTTTGCCCAGTACCATCGCCAGCAGCGCCATGCGCGTATACAGGCCGTATTCCATTTGGCGGAAGTAAGCGGCGCGCGGATCCTGATCTACCTCCATGGCAATTTCCCCCACGCGCGGCAGCGGGTGCATGACAATCATCTCTTCTTTGGCTTTCTTGAGCAAGTCCGGTGTGATGACGTACGAGCCACGCACGGCTTCGTAGGCGGCCTCACTTTCGAAGCGTTCTTTCTGGACCCGGGTGACGTAGAGCACATCCGTTTCCGGAAACACGTCCTCCAGACGGGTCGATTCGCTCTGGTCCAGGCCTTGCGCACTGAGTTCGCTGATCAGAGCGCTAGGCATGCGCAGAGCATCGGGCGCCACGTAATACAGGCGCACTTTGAAAAGCGAAAGCAGGCGGGCCAACGAGTGGACCGTGCGCCCGAACTTGAGATCGCCGAGCATGGTCACGGTCAGCCC
>JBGOXY010000112.1:0-7485 GCA_041479415.1 Anaerolineae bacterium | reverse complement strand
TCTCCTGGTGTGTGGAGAGGGGACTCCTGTGACTCATCGTTGGATTGTCAGGCCCGATTGCGAGCCTGTGGCGCGCGCGCCGACGATCGGCGCTCGGGTGGAGGCGCGCCTGCCACGTCGGGGGGTCAGCGGTTGGCTTGCCGCTGGCGCACCTGACGCGCAATGAGGGCGACTGCGATCAACGCCAGGCCGATGACGACCAAACCCGGCAGGCCGGCATCTTCGGCAAACCCAGTCTTGGGCAACGCCGCCGGCGTGATGCTGGCCGCGGCCTGCGGCGCGAGGGTGGTGACAGTTGCAGCCGTCAGCGTGGCCAGCGCCGCGCGCGTTGCGGCGGCCTTGTTCGCGGCAATATCCGCGGTGGGGGCCGCGACGGTTCCGGCCGGCGTCATCTCGGTCGCCGTCGTCGCCAACGCGGTCGTCACGGGGGCCGAGGTGGTTCCAGCGGCGCTTGTCACGGCAGCTGTGGTTACCAGTGTCGCCGTGCCCGGCGCCGCGGTCACAGCGATCACTTTGGTGGCCGTCGGCTTGAGCGGGGTGGCCGTCGCAGTGGCGGTCGAGGGCGGCAGCGTGGGCTGGACGCGCGCCCCGGCGGTCTGCGTGACGCTCATGGCCACAGCGGTGTTCTGAGCACTGATCGTTGCGACCTGGTCGGTTCGCCCGGCGCGCAAACGCGGCGCCAGCACGAAAGCGTAGACCAACAGCGCCACAACTGCGATGATCAGCACCCCTCCCATAATGGCCGCGACGATAATGAACAGTCGGTTGCCGCCCTCTGCTGGCGGCGGTGCGCTCACGTCGAAGTTGTCGCTCATCGCTCGGTTCTCCTTCCATCATCATCGCCCGCAACCGCGCCATCTGGCGCTGGGCTGCGCGGCCAGGAGTGCTTCATTCGAGAATATCCACGTTGGCCAGCGGGACGAGCACCATGCCTTCCTCGGTCAGTTCGACCTCGAGGCAAGCAGCCAACAGCCCGCTGGGCAAGGCGACCATACCGTGCGGCATCGAGGCAATCGTGCCTACTTTGCCTGCGTACGGCGCACGGATGATGCGCACCCTGCGACCGACCACTGGCGCCACGCCCTCCGCCGGCACATCCGCCGTCCCGACGGCCGGGAGCGGGATGACCAACTCGGGCCGGCTGCCCAACCAGGCGTTCAACGGTTGGGCGTTCAGGCTCGCATCGCGGCCGACGTTGGTGGCCAGGAGTTCAAAGGCGGCGCTGTTCATCGGCCGCATGCCAAATCCGTCGGTGAGCGCCAGGGCGAAATGCGCCTCGCGCGCGGCCGGAACGAGAGCCGCCGGCATGCTGCCCACCATCAACCCGCGCACCGGCAAATTGGCCAGGGCCTGCAGCACGTCCGGCCGCGTCACCCGGCCTGCCACGACAATCGTGCTGCGCAGGCCAATGTCAATCGCCTCCGGCGTCAATTCGGTATCCGCCGAGGGAGTGGCCATGCGCAGGACTCCGACCTCTTCGCGGCCGTTGCCCCATACCGCTTCGACCAGCGCACCGATGGTCTCAATCGTCACCGAGCGCTCGGCCTCCATTCCCACCACAACACCCGGAAGCCCGGCGCGCAATTCAAACGGCTCGCCGACCGCCTCGAACACCAGCCGCCCTTCTCCCTGCACGATCACCCGGCCGCCCATCGGCGCGCGCACAACCTTGCGCATCCAGCCTACCGGCCCGGCCAGGATGTCGCCATGGCTGACCGCGTCCCCCGCCTTGTAGCGGAAGTATTGGTCCGCCTTCTTGGGCGGCACACCCAGGTGATGGGCGACGTCGATCAGGAAGTGCTTGGGATACAGGGTGGTTCGACCGATCAAGTCGCCGGCCTGCACCTTCTGATTCAAGCGTGCAGTGATCGTGCCAGGCAGCGGCAAGGCGCGCCGCCGGCGCACAATCACCAGGGGGGCAACGTGTGTCTGGGTTGGCAGGTCCATCGTCTCTCAAGCCCCGATCTGCATCAACCACTCTTCTTGAGCGTGGCGCTGCTTTTCGCGCTCCGCGGGCAGCACCAGCGGGCGGCCGCGGGCATCCAGGATCACGCCCACCAGCCCGCCGCTGACGGTGATCGTCCCTCCATGGCCGGCGCCGCCCAAGCCCAGGTCGAAGCGGCGGCTGGGCTGAACGGCCAGGCGGGCCTTCTCGCCCATCGGTAAGGGCAGCACTTCGATCGACCCGGCCAGGACCTGGCCGCGCACCTGGCGGCCGGATTCATAAGCCAGCGTATAGCGCATGGCCGTCTCGCCCTGCCGCCCTCGGCCCGCCGGCGCGACGACGGTTCCCAGGCTCGGGAAGCTGGACGAGCTAAGCACCTGCACAACGGCCAACGGGTTCACCCGCGCCGCTGCGCCGAGCAGCGGGAGCAAGCCGTGCGCGTCGAGGACCAGCGTGGTGATGCCAGCCGGTTCGAGCCCGTCCAGAAGCATCAGCGCTGCCTGGCCCGCACGCGGCGCACGGGCCAACACCGAGCCCGCGCCCAGGATCGGTTCGAGCAACGGTAGAAGCGCCGGCCACGGGCGGGCGCGCCGCAAGTGCCAGGAGGGCGCCGCCGCTTGCACGGCCACCCGCAGCAGTTGGCGCGCCACGGCCTGCTCAATCCACAGGTCTTCGACCGTCGCGGGGACCGAGCGCGGGTAGAGCGATTTGTTGTAGAGGTAATCGCGCACGTGGTCGTCGGAGAGATCCACCGGCAGCCAGCGCACGATCTCCTCCAGCGCGCAATGCTCGAGCAGGCCCACCGTCTCGCGCCCGAGGTTGAGGTCCGGACGCACCGAGAGATCCACGGTCGGCCCGAAGCTCGCGGCCAAGATGGTCGACCCGGCCCCAATCGAGGCCGCCAGGACTCCTTTGCTGCCCTCGTAGGCCTGACCCAAGAAGCGCACAATGGTGCCGATGCCCAGGGCACCGGGTGTCAGCGCTCCGGCCGTCCACGAGAGCGGCTCGTCGAGGCCGCTGATTTTGGTGCGCAGCAACTCGACCACCCGGTGATTGAGTTCGGTGCGCGAGCCGTCTATCGATTCGATTTCCAGGCTGGGTCGGACATTCGGGCCAACGTAGACCGCCCCCACATCCTTCAGCAATTCACGCACTCGATCCGCCACCTCACCGTTACCCACAAAAAGAATTTGCGGGCGGGTATCGACCGAAAACAGGTGCACGCTCAGCCCCACCACTTCGAGCGTCTGCAACAGGGCCTGCGAGGCGCCGCCTTCCGTGCCGCCGGCGATCACGATCAAGTCGGGGCGGGCCCGGATGAGCACATCCAGCAGCGATTCTTCACTCTGGCCGTCGCCCAGGCTCACCTCGGCAGCGACCCGTACCGGTGCCGAGCGAGCCAAGTTGCGCACGCTGCGCAGCGAGTATTCGGGCAGCAGGCCGACCAGCGCCGTGCGCACGTCGGCGGTGAGCGAGAACGAGAGCACCGCCACATCCACGCCGTTGCCGTCCGGACGCGAGGGCAGAATGAGCGATCCATTGTCGTCGAGCAGGCTGCGCGCAACGATGGTGCCGAGAGTCTCCACCGCGTGGTGGATCCCCTCGCTCACGTCGAGAAACGGAAACTCGGCCGTGGTGGGCGCGGTCGTGACTCCCAGCAAGCGGTACTGGCTTTCGACTACATCGAACAGAGCCACCCGCGTCGAAACGGTGCCGACATCGACCGCCAGCAGCGACTCGGGTTCTTGCTTGATGGGCGAGGTGGCAGTGCGTTCGCTCATGGGAGGAGGCGCCCGAGGATCTGCTGCACAAACACCACGCGGTCGATGAGCGCCGTGAGGCTGGCGGTCAGGGCCCCGGCGTAAAGCGCGCCGAAAGCCACCGCCAGGAATATCTCACCCACCCGCGCGAATGGCGCCACCCACAGCGGGCGGGCCGGCGCCTCGCCGGCGCGCGGGCGCGCGCCGAAATGGAAGTAGGCCAGGGTCGTCACGGTGCCCACCAGAATGATCAGGTTGCTCAGCGCGCCCTCAAGATCGAAGAACACCCCGCCGGACGACTGGCGCACCGGTGAAAGCGAAACGGCCGTGGCTGCAACTTGCGGGATGAGCGTCCCGGTGAGTGCACCGCCGACGGCCACTGCGGCCGCAAGCCCCACCAGGAATGCCATCGGCACGGAGCTGAGGACAGACAGACGCGGGGTCGAGCGCCCGATCATGAGCAGGACCAGGATGAGCGGGATCCACAAGGCCGGATCGAGCCATGCCATCAGGTTGAGCATGCGACCGAAAAGCTGCGGCCACAACACGCTCTGCCAGGCGACCGCGGCCAGATAGCCGGCCGTGACGCCGATGAGCAAGTGCGCGGCAATGCGGAACAGCACATTGTCGCCCAGGACATAGGAAAGAATGGCCACGGTGAGGAAGAAGCCGAGGGCGGCCGCCGCAACATCACTCATGGCTGGTCCTGCGCATCGAGATCACGCCGCGGCGAATGACGGAGGCCAGCCCGCCGACGAGCAGGATCAGCACCGCCGCCAGAACCGCCATACCGAATGAATCCCACATCGAGTCTGCCACGCCCAGCCGCCCGCAGCGGCCGCTGGCCGGGTCGAGGGCATTCAGGCACTCATAGGCCTCGGCCCCTGCCAGGCCCACCACCATGCCCTGCACCGACGGAAACGCGCTCTCATAGTAGGGCCGCGTCAGCGGCTCGGCCGCGGCGCTGACGATCGCCACCAACGGCACGGAGGGGACGGCCGTATGCACCTGTTCGATCCAGCTCTGCAGCGCGGCCGGGTCGGAGACCACAACCAAGATGGCCGAGAAATTCGACGAGGCGTGCAGCGCAGCGACCATCCCCGCATCCCAGCCTTCAGGTGCCGACTGACCGAAGATTGCCTGCCACGGATTGGCGGCGAACGCACGCAAGCCAATCGGGCCCGCGGGAAGGTAACCCAGCGGCAGGTAGTTGATCCCACTTTGGTACTGCGGGTGGGCAGCGCGCGTACGCGTCATAAGGCGCTCGGCGAGCGCGGCGCCTACCGGCCGCGTGGACACCGAGGCAATTGGGGCGCCGACGGTCATGACGTGGTCCAAGACGGCCAGCGCCGCCGCCTCGAGCTCGGCCGAGGCTGCCGCGTCGTAGTCCACGGCGAGCAGGAGCGGACGATCGCGAGGCAAGGAGTTGATGAGGTTGGCGGTCTGCAGAGTCTCGACCGCGATGACCGATGGACGGGCGAAGACTGATGTCCCGGTGGCGCCGGGGACCATCATGGCCGCGACAAGGATTACCAGGACGGCCAGCCCGCCCCAGGGCCGGGCCTGGGGGCGCCGGCGGGCGCGCGGCACGGCGCGCGATTCAGGTGTGGAGACAATGCGTTGCAGCAGTTCGGCGTGCGCGGCGTGGGCCGGTTGGATGTCGAGCAAACTGGGCAGCACCGGAGGATGGCGTCCGACTTCGGCCTCAAATTTGGGCGGCAAGACGCCGCGCAGTCCCGCGAGCGGCCCTGCCGACTCGACTCGCTCTTCAGCCTCACCCGGCTCTCCCTTAGGCGCCAACGGTCCTTCCACAGGTCGCATGGCGCGCAACCATGGGGGCAAGACGGCCTGCTCCAAACCCTCACCGGGCACTTCTATCGGCGGCGGTGTAGGCGAGGAGCCTGCGGTCAGCCATTCGGGCAGAACGCCGGGCGCCAGCAATTCCTCGAGCGGAGGTGTCTCGATGGGCGCCGCGGGAACACCCGCGAGGCCAGCCACGTCCACGGGCGCGGCAGCTTCTTCGCGAGCGGAAACCAGCCAGTCGGGAATCTCCTTCTCGGAGTATGCCCCGCGCAGTTCGTCATCTTCGCTTGCGAACGCGGCCGGGGCCGCAGGTGCAGAGGGAGGTACGGGCTCTATAGGAGCCGGCGCAGGCGGCTGCACATCGCTCAGCCAGGACGGCACAATGCCCTCGCCGCCCGCCAGCTGCGGACCGGGTGCTGCGGTTGGACCCGTTGCCAGGTCTTCATGCGGAGCGTGCATCCAGTCCGGAGGCAAACCCTCGCCCGTGGCCTGGGGCGCGGGGAAGGAGGGCCCGGGGGCAGCGCCCGGCGTGCCTTCTACTGCGCGCCGTGCGCGCAGGCGCTTAAGCCACTCGGGTTCGTCTTCTTCAGAGGCAGGTTCCGCTGGGGTCGTCGCAGCCGAGGCCGGCGGCTTTTCCTCGGCAGATGAGGCGAATGCGGGCACAGGACCGGAGGGCTCAGCCGGTTTTCCACGGCCGAATACATCCTCGGCCGGTGAGGTGGAGCCGGATGGCGCGGGGCTCTCGTCGTCGGCGCGAGTGCGGATGCGTGAGAGCCAATCGCTGGCCTCCTGATCGGAGGGAGCCTCGGCCTCGCCGGAAAGCTCGCGCGTCCCCCCTGGCGTCGGGCTTCCCTGGTCTCTTAAGCGCGAAAGCCAATCGGGCACCGTGTCGCCGCCAGCGGCCGAAGGTTCCGCGGCGCCCAGAGGCTCGGCGCCGGGGCCCACCGGCTTGAGGCGTGCCTGGCAATAGAGACAGGTCTCTGCCTCTTCCGCATTGGGCTTGCCGCACATCGGGCAACGAACGTCAGCCATGCCTCTCCAAATCCGGTCTCACGCCTCGGCGGCGGCCATCACCGCTCGTAGGGTTGGTCGAACCCAAGCAGGACTCTCAGGCCCGTGGCCGTTGCACCGAGAGCCACTCCCAGGAGAATGCCGCGCGCGCCAGCCACTGTCGGCACTTGAACGATCCAGTTGCGCAACCCCTCCAAGAAGGGCAGTGAGATGAACGGCAGAGGCGCCGTTCCAAGCAAAACCAAAAAGGCGGTGAGAAAAAACACGAGCGTCCCGAGCGCCTGCCGCCGGAAGAGGAGCCGCACACCGGCCAGCAACAACACCACGGCCAGCAGTCCCATCAGGCCAATCTCCAGCGGCCGTTGGATCTCTGAAACGACCCACACTGAGTAAGGGTGAGCCGGCCCGAACAAGACCACCACCGCGAAAACGCTGAAGAGCGAGATGACCATGAAGATGCTGTACAAATGACCGGGCCGTTGCTCGCGGATCTTGCGCAGGTGAACCTGCAGCAGGTTGCCCACACCCAGCAGCAACGCGACCGTGCCGATGATCATGCCGCTGCGCAGCATGACATCCCGAACGGAGGCAAAGAAGGCACCCGGGAGGAAATACCCGAGCAGCATGATGGCGCCGGTGAGTATGGCGACGATGACCGAGGCCTTGATCCTCACAGCAACCCCAATGAGCGCACGACGGCCAGGCCCACGATGGCGGCGATGACCAACCAGCGCAGGATGTCTTGCGCCTGCAGGCTGGCGGCGTGTGCGCGATTCACGTGCAAGTAGGCTCCGGAGGCAAACATCTCTTCGCCGATGAGCGGATGATCGGCGGTGACGTAGAGGGCGGTCTGACCCTGAACGTCGAGGGTGCCGCCGATGACGGTGCCGCGCCGCGCTCCAGATTCGGCGATCAGAGCGGCTTCCGGACCGACGGCTCCCAATACGATGGTGGCGGTGACGTCTT
>JBGOXY010000111.1:0-7570 GCA_041479415.1 Anaerolineae bacterium | reverse complement strand
TAATGAGACCCGCCCGCGATGCGTTGGCGCCGGCCCGTGCCACGAAGTTGATGAGGCGCAACGGGAGCAGCGAAACCGCGGCCAGCGTGCGCCCCGTGCTCCACGCATCCCATCGGCGGCGCGCCTCACTAAACTCGCGGCCGCGCGCATACCGCTCACGCAACAGCTCTCGCCAGGTCGCATGGTAGTGATGAACCACCCCGGCCTGCGGATCAAACCACAAGCCTCGCCCGGCACGTTCGAGGTGCCAGCAAAACACGGCGTCCCCCAGCATGATGTCAGGTTGAAATCCACCTACTTCATCGTACCAGCGGCGCGGGATGAGCATATTCACAGTCGGTCCGAGCTTGATTGCATGCCCCCGGCCGCCGGGCAGCCAGATGTCGAACTTGCAGAAGTGCGCACCTACGTCGAGCCACCGCGATCCATCGCACGTCACCGACCCGATCACCCCCTGGCCAGTGGCCTCATGCGTTGCCACCAGGCGCGCAAGCCACGTCGGCGGAAAGACCGCATCCGGGTCGGTGAAGACGAGCAGGCGCCCTTGCGACAGCACAACGCCGCGATTGCGTGCGGCGTGCGGCAGGAGGCGCAGCGGCGAGTGATCAAAGCGTACCCACGGATACTCGCGCTTCACCAGTTCCCGAATCCCGCCGTCTGGGCTGCTGTCAACCAGGATCGCCTCGTAATCGGTGAAGGTCTGCGCCTTCAGGCTGTTCAGGCATACGGCAAGCGTATCCAGTGACTTGTAGGCGGGAATGACCACGGAGACAAGCGGGGCGCGGGCTGAAAGGCTCACGCCAGATCTCCTGGCGTGCGATATGCGCCCACCTCGTAGTCTACGAACCGCATCGGCGCTGAGCCAGGCCCCACGACCATACCCACGACCTGGCCCGCAGCGGCGAAGCTTTCGGCGACGATCACGGCCGGCAGGGCTCGCACGAACCTTCCGAGCAGATCCCGACGACGGCGCACACCGAACGCCACGAGCCGCGCAGCCCGCACCCAGGGCATCAGCGGCGACGCAAGCAATCGCGCCGCACGGTGCCCCCACGACCAACGCAAGAGGTCGGCCCGTGCGGCTCCAAAGCAGCGGTTCCAAAGGTAGAATCCGCGGCAAATCGTGGTCAGGCGCGTCTCATTGGTGTGGCTGAAACGCATGCGCGGCTCGAGCAGCAGGCGCTCGCCCTGGACGGCCAGCCGCCACTGCAACAAGGGTTCGGTGAGCAACAAACGCGCAAGTTCTCCCCCAAAGCGCAGCAACACGTCGCGCTTGTAGGATGTATTGTTCCCCGGCAGGAGGACCTGCGCACCGCGCGAGGCGGGTGCCATCCATGGAGCAAACGACAGGGCCAGGATGACGTCGCTCAACCCGCGGCCGGGGTTGCCGTTGTGGACCTCGCCGCCCACGCCGGACCAACCTTCAGCGTGTCCGGCGAGTATCGCCTCAGCCCAGCCGGGATGGGCGATGCAGTGTTCCTCAATGAAGGCGACAATCGGGGCGCGCGCCTCGTGGACGGCCTGGGCGCGCAATTCGCCGAATTCCCGGCCGGGGGTCGCGCGCAGGACTCGCACATTGCCGCGATCGGCCAATGCAATCGGCGGCGTGCCCACCGGCGCACAATCCACCATCAAGATCTCCATCGAGGAGGCTGCGTCTTGCATCAGGAGAGAGCGCAGGCAGGCCTCCACTCGCCCGCGTTGTCTGCCCACAACCGCAATCACCGACAGCACCGGATCGCTCATAAGTTCATTATCCGCCGTCTCGCGGAGATTGGAATCCACAATGTAGCTTATCCGGCCCGCACTCGGGGTCGACTCTCGGCCGGGCGAAGCGCCCAGCCCTCATTATGCCGGATTGGGGCTTACGCGGCAAAATGCCGCCAGAGAGATCCTGGCGGTATACGCTTGAGTATCGATCGCGGCCGGTGGGGGGTGCAACTGCAGAAGCTAGATGGCCCGGGCGCTGGCGCGATGGGGCGCCGCATTGGGCGAATTCTGCGGCACGGTCGCCTGGATGAATCCAACGAACATGATCGCAGCCCCCAGCAATTCACTCACGTAGAGCCAGTCCGCAAGGCCTAGGCGCAGGAAGGTGCCGCCCAGGGCCGGCGCCAGTGCCCCGGCGGCGATGAGCACATTGCCCAGCACGCGGTGCGCCAGGACCTGCTTGCGCCAGAAGAGCCATGCCGACCACAACGCCCCGCCCACGAGAAGCAGTGTCCCATAGAGGTTAAGGACGATGGTCAGCGCGATGGCTGCGCCCGGCCGCGCAAGAATCTCGCGGTACTGGGCGGACGCGGGAACGAGGATATCGTAGGACCCAGCCAGGGCGGGCGCGCTGAACACCAGCCAGGCGCTAAGCAGCGACAATGCAGCCAGCACACCCAGAAAGACGGGGGCAACACCTCGGCGCCGTACCAATAAGAACATGGTTCCCTGTCCAAGCCAAGCCGCGGTCAACATGGCGCCTGTGAGGTACCACACCTTGAGTGCAAGCGGATGGAATGCGAGACCCAGCAGTGCTTCCATCGCTGTCCCCAACGCGTACATTAGCAGGCCGACGGCCCAAACCAGGAGGTGCGTGCCGCCACGCCGGCGGTAACGGGCAAACACCACGGCGGCAAATAGGATCGTCACGATCGTTGAGACAAATGGCAAGAAGCGCAACATAATGTCCCCCATTGCGGCCCGCATTTCGTGCCCGGGGGCCAAGCCCGCGAGCGGCTCACCTCAGCGGGGCATCAGGCTGAACAGCGAGCCAAGTGCCACGAATACCAGCGCCGCAGCAAACACAAGCAAGAGCGCGGGCACAGCCCAGCGCAATCCGGGCGGGGCTTCCCGCCGTTCAGGGCGTCGACTCACGTGGCTCTGTCCCCTCCACATCCTTCGCATGGGCGAGCGCCGGACTTATCCTGCGTCGCCAGGGGAGGATATAGCCCGTGGGGAGGGGAGTCAATGCCTGGCCGATTAGACTTGGATATGAGACTTTGGGCTTGTGCTACGCCTTAAACGCAAAGCCAGCCGCGGCCAGAGGCCGGGCCGGCTTAATGGCGAACGACGGGCAGGGCACACCTGCCCAGGCGGCAGGCGCCTCGTCGCGGTTTCGCAGCGCGAAACCGGGTCCAGGCTAAATCGAGTCCTTGAGCGCCTTGACCGGCGCCGCCTTGACCACTCTGCGGGAGGGCTTGCCCTTGATCAGTATGGGTTGCTTGGTGAAGGGGTTGACCCCCATCCGGTCCTGGGTTTCGGGGCGGACGGCGACCTTTGCCCTGAACAAGCCCGGGATCGTCACCTCTCCGCTCGATTTCAGTTCGGCCACGACCAAGAGCGAGATCGCTTCCAAGTAGTCGGCGACTTCGCGCTTGTTCAGCTTGGTCGCCTCGGAGAGTTTCCCGATGAACTCGGCTTTGCTCAGTCCTTTAGCCATTTTGGTTCCCGCTCCTTTGCTGAAGTCTGGGGCTCAAGCGCCCCAGCCCTGTTGACGTGCCCTGTCGCTTAACTCTACACGATTTCCCCAATTCCCGCCACCCGCGGGGGCAAGGGGCCAGCCAATGGGTGCCGCTAGGGCCCTGCCAGGCTCATGGCGCCTTGTCGTTCGTGCATCCAACGGCTAGAATCAGCCGCATGACTTGGAATGTTGTGGGGCACGCCTGGGCGATTCGTGCCTTGCAGCGCGACTTGACGCTAGGCCGCCCGTCCCACGCCTATCTCTTCGCTGGCCCAGCCGGCATCGGCAAGCGCACACTGGCGATGGCCTTCGCCCAGGCGCTCAACTGCACCGCACCACCCGCACCGGGAGAGGCGTGCGGTGCGTGCCGGGCATGCCGTCAGCTCGCTGCGCGGACGCACCCGGACCTTTTCCTTCTCCTGCCGCAGGAGCCGGGCAAGCCCATTAAGGTGGAAGCCGCACGCGAGATGATGCACATGCTCGCGCTCTCACCGCTCGAGCTGCATTGGCGGGTCGGGTTGCTGGCCGATTTCGATCAGGCCACCTCGAGCACGGCCAACGCGTTGCTCAAAACGCTCGAGGAGCCGCCCGCCTCAGTCATACTTCTGCTTACGGCCGAAAGCGCCGAGACTCTCCCGCCCACGATCGTCTCGCGCTGCCGGGTCATTACCCTGCGCACGCTTCCGACCCCTGAGGTTGAGACTGCGCTGATTGATCGCTGGCAGGTCCCGCCCGATCGCGCCAAGCTTCTGGCGCATCTCAGCGGAGGCCGGTTGGGCTGGGCGCTGCGCGAGGTCGAGGATGAGGGCGCTTCCCAAGCGCGCCGCGACACGCTCGAAGCCTGGCGGGCTGTGTTCACGTCTAACCGCGCCAAGCGATTCGAGCAGGTTGCCCGCTTGACGAAGGATCGCGATGAGGAGCAGGCTTTGCGGCGGACTCTGGAAATGTGGCAGAGCCTGACCCACGACCTATTGCTGGCCGGCATCGACTCGCAGGCGCCGCTCACCAATCTGGACTATGCCGACGAGATCCGTGCGTTGGCCACACACATTCCGGCCGCGCGCGCACGCCGCTGGCTGGCGGCGCTGCAACGGGTGGAGCGCGGTATCGAGCGCAACCTCAACTTGCGATTGGCGCTCGAGGCGGCCCTGCTCGAAGCCCCATTGCTCTAGGTGCAACCGCGCTCTACAAATGGCCTCATCGCGGTTCGACGAGAATGCGGATCGCAGTCCGTTCTTTGCCCTCAATCGTGACCTCGGTGAAGGAGGGGATGCAAATGACGTTCAAGCCGTCTCCCTCGAGGTATCCGCGCGCGATGGCACATGCCTTCACTGCTTGGTTGACCGCACCCGCCCCGATGGCTTGCACCTCAGCGTGCTTCTGTTCGCGGACGATCCCGGCGATCGCTCCGGCAACGGCTGTGGTTCGCGACTCGGCTGAGACTTTGATGATGTCGGCCATGAGAATTCTCCTTTGATGAAAGGCCTGTTGGCTGCCCAGCCATTTTGGGCTAATTCTCCCCGATTCATTCTATTAGATTCCGAAGCGTGCCGCAAGATGCATTCTGTATAATCGGAAAGCACGCAAGCTGGGCCGGCTGCCGAGAGCTCTGGGGAACGGCCGGGCGGACGGCCTATTCGTGAGACCTAGCACATTCCGCGGCGTTCCACCCATAAGTTCCGTCGTCCTGCAGAAGAAGAGGATTTGCCCATGTCTCGCACAATTCTCGTCACATGCGCCTGCGTTGTGGCAGCGCTGGCGTGCACGTTAGCCGGCACACCCACGCCGCCGGCCTCCCAAGTGGAAACGGAAGTGGCCAAGTTGCTCACGCAGCACCCGACCTCCAGCCCGATGCAGGCTGCAACGCTTGCCGCGGCCACGGTGGTCCCGCCCTCGTCTGTGCCGCCGACCGCTGCCCCCCCGGCGACACCCACTCTTACTCCCACGCCGACCCTGGTTCCCACGCCAACCGTGCCAGCCACCGATCCACGCATCAACTTGGGCACGCCGGATTGGCACGACGCCTTCGACACCGGGCAAAACTGGTATCTGGAGGGCGGCAACCCGCAGGCCGAGATACACGACGGCAAGTTGGTATTCAGCGTGGCGGAGGCCGACAAAGGCGACTGGTGGCGGCTGGCCGCGCCTCGTTTGGTGAACTTCTACATCGAGGCCACCGCAATGACGACGGCCTGTTCGGGCGCCGACCGCTATGGGCTGGTGGTGCGGGCACCCGACCTGAATCAGGGCTATCTCTTCGGCTTCAGCTGCGACGGGCGCTACTCGCTGCGCGCTTGGGATGGCAGCGAGTTCACCAAGCTGAAAGACTGGACGGCCAACCCAGCCATCCTCGCCGGCCCGAACCAGACCAACCGCCTGGGCCTGATGGCCGACGGCAGCCGTCTCTCGCTGTACGCTAACGGAGTCTTCCTCGACGAGATACACAACGACCGCTTCGGCGAGGGACGCTTCGGCTTGTTCATTGCCTCCAATGTCACCCCCAATTACGCCATCCAATTCGATTTGCTCGACGACTGGAAGTTGCCATGAGAGGCGCAAGCGGCCGGCGAAGAGGGCTGGCGAGCAGCGCAACGCTGGCGGCGTTTGTGCTCGGCGCCTGTCAGATCGCTCCGGCTACGGCCACGCCCACGCCCGCGTTCACCCCGACGCCCACGGTGATGATTCCGCTATCCACGCTGTTGCCGCGATTGCCCGCTCTGCCGACGGCCACAGCCACACCCGAGGCGGCCGTCTCGCCCACGCCGGCGCTCCCGCCGCAGGCCAGGGATCTCATCCTGCACGAGGATTTCACGTCCAACTCACGCGGCTGGCCGCTGCATGCCACGCGTGGCGGAACAGTGGCCATCGCCGCCGGCCAACTGACGTTCGCGCTCAAGGAGCCGCTGGCCTCCTTGGCCGTGCTGCTTGCGGAGAGCGTACCGGCGGATGGGTACCTCGCAGTGACCGCGCGGAGCCTATTGTGCGATGCGCCAAAGAATGAATTCGGGGTCGTGTTGCGGGCCGAGGGCGATCGACAATATCGCATCGGCTTTGCCTGCGACGGCAGCGTGCGCTTCGAACGTTACCTGGGGCCGGGCCTGGAAGGCGCGAGTGCCTGGAAGGCAACACCCTCGCTGTTGCCCGGTGCGCCCGCGGAGAATCGAATCGCAGTGGTCTTTGAGGGCTCGCAGTTCACGGCCTACGCCAACGGCGTGGCGGTTCTTTCATACACCGAGCCGCTGATCGAGGCCGGCCAGCTTGGCCTATTTGCGCGCACCGAACGCAGCACGCTGCTCACGGTTGCTTTCGACGATCTGGACGTGCGGTCGCTGGCCGCCGCCTCGCCCTGAGGGTGAACCGACAACGAGGAGCTCAACACGCAGGGCGAGCCATGGCTCGCCCTGCGTGTTGGAGGGGCTTTCAGGCGTAGCGTGCTGCGTCGAGCAAGGCGCGCAGTTCGGCCTTGCGGTTGACGCCCATTTTGCCCAGCACGTGACGCACGTGGGTCTTGACCGTTTCGGGCGAGACCACCAGGCAATTCGCAATCTGCCGATTGGTCTGGCCGGCGACGATGAGTTGCAGGACCTCGCGCTCGCGCGGGGTCAGGATTTCGAACTCGCCGCCCACCTGCAGGCGGGCCAGGTCCGGCCCACTCGAGGGTTGTACCAAGGTTCCCGCAAGCATCGCCACCTCCTCCGGGGGCTGTCGGCGCCCCGTGTTATTCTCTTATTATATAGAACATTTGTTCTAAATGTCAAGTGGGTTGACATCCACGTCAACTGATCGCGCCGCGGGCTCGCACAACCCCGGCAACATCCCCAATGCATCCCGCTCTCGGCGGCTGGCGCAGTTGGCCCCGCGAGTCGCAACTCGGAGCGACCAGGTTGAACTTGAACCCATCCTGCAGGAATGGGAGGGAAATGTCCCCGCCACATGCTGGCCCACCCGACCTCTTCCAGAGAGGAAATTGCGACCCAACCCAGAGAATCCAGGAGATTCCAAGCTCATCCGAATGATACTTGACAGAATGTGAAGCTGTTATACAATTAGTTCAATGCTACAATTAGTTGAATCGCACAATTAGTTCAATCGGGAGTAGGCGAATGCATTTGCGTCTTG
>JBGOXY010000110.1:0-7623 GCA_041479415.1 Anaerolineae bacterium | reverse complement strand
CGAGGAAGGGGTGCCCGTGGAAGACTTCAAGCAGCGATTTGGCGTCTCGCCCGACGGGCGTTTCGGGCGCGAAATCGATGAGCTTCTCGCGCACGGGCTGATCGAACGTCAGGCGCAACCGGACCGACTGCGGCTGACGGAACACGGCCGCCTGCTGGCCAACCAGGTCTTTGTCCGATTTGTCTGAGCCTCGCGATCGAGTCACTTTTCGCGCGTCAGCAGCGATGCCGTCAACTCTCTGAGCGCCGAGTCGTACTCAGGCAGAAGCGCAGCACCCCCGATGGCGGCGTAAGCGCGTTCAGTCATGCGCGCCCCCTCGGCCAATGCGAATGTGCGAGCGCCGCACGTCTCAAGCGCAGCCAACATCCGCGGGACCTGTGCCGCGGTAAACGGCTCGGCGAGCAGCGCCCGAAATTCCGTGCAGCGCTCGAGGCCGAACACAATCGGTAGGCTCTTCTTGCGGCTCTCGAGGTCGGTCGTGGCCGACTTGCCGGTCACCGCCGGGTCTCCCCACAGCCCGAGCACATCGTCTCGAACCTGGAACGCGAGCCCAAGGTGCAGTCCGAAGTCCGCCAGGGTATTCGCTTGCGCGGCGGAGGCTCCGCCGGCAAGGCCACCTGCCCGGCACGCGGCAGCGATCAACGCGCCCGTTTTGGCCATCACCATCTGCCAATAGAAGTCGAGCGAGGCTTGGGCCACGTCTTCTGCCTTGAGGTCGAGGAACTGGCCGTGAGTCAATTCCAGGCAGGCGCGGCTGAGCACCAATAGCACCTCGGCCCGAGTTGCCGACGCAAGCGCTCCGCGCTCACTTTCCAAGATTGCCAATGAGGCGGCCGCGAAAAGCGCATCACCGGCATTGATCGCCTGAGCGGCGCCCCAGCGCTTCCAGATCGTCTCGCGACCCCGCCGAGTCGGACTTTCGTCTTGGATGTCGTCGTGCACCAGCGAGAAATTGTGAATGAATTCCACCGCGGCGGCCACCGGGAGCGCGCGGCGCCAGTCGCCGCACACGCCGCCGCAAGCGAGCAGCGTCAGAATGGGCCGGATGCGCTTGCCCGTCGCGGCTAAGCCCGCGCCCGGGCCGGACCACCCCATGTGATAGGTCAACATCTCCGACAGATCGGACCCCAGACGCGAGCCGCAGCGCTGGACGGCCTCGCGCAGCTCCTGTTCGACGGCAGGCAGCATCTCTTGCACCAGGCTCATTCGATCTACTCTTTGATCAGGAGTGTGCGCTGCAATTCTGCAATTGAGCCCACGCCGGCGGCGAACATGGCGATGCGCATCTGCAGAGTCATCAGGCGGAGTTCCTTGATCGTGGCCTCCAGCGACACGGAGGCAGCCTTGAGGAAGGGATGGGCGCTGCCCGCCAGGTTTGCGCCGAGGGCAATGCACTTGGCGGCTTCGATGCCGTTGCGGATTCCGCCGGAGGCGATCAACGGCAGCGACGGCAACTCGGCCCGACATTGCACCAAAGCCTCGGCGGTCGGAATCCCCCAGTTGACGAAGTCGCCTGCCAAACGAGCCACGTCCGGGTCGCTCGTGCGGTGCATTTCAACCTGCGACCAGGAGGTGCCGCCCGACCCGGCGACGTCCACGGCCGCCACGCCCGCATCGGCCAGCCAGCGCGCCACCTTGACCGAAATCCCCCAGCCCACTTCCTTGACCACAACGGGGACTGGCAGGGCGCGACAAACCTGGCCGATCTTCGAAAGCAGGTTTGAGAAGTCGTGGTCGCCTTCCGGCTGGAGCGCCTCCTGCAAGGCGTTGAGGTGCAGAATGAGTGCATCGGCGCGGATCATTTCGACCGCGCGTTGACACTCTGACACAGCCACCCCGTGGTTGAGTTGGACGGCGCCCAGGTTAGCCAGCAGCATGGCCGTGGGAGCCACATCGCGAACTTGAAAGGTGCGGGCGGCGCGTTCGTCTTCGAGCGCCACGCGTTGTGAACCCAGGCCGATGGCGATGCCAGTCCGTTCGGCCGCCTCGGCCAGCACGCGATTGATGGCTTGCGCCTGATCGGTCCCGCCGGTCATCGAGGAGACAAGCAGAGGCGCACGCAACTCGTGGCCCAGGAAGACGGTGCTCAGGTCCACATCATCCAGGTTGCGCTCCGGCAAGGCCTGATGCAGGAAGCGATAGCGTTCCAGGCCGGTCGTCAGCCCAGATTGCACGTCTTGCGTGAGATTAATGCGGATGTGATCTGCCTTGCGCGAGGCAGTCGGCGCAACTTTGGGCATGGCCTGGTGTTCCTTAAACAGCCGTCCGATGCATGTTACCAGCCGGTCGGAGGGGTGTCAAACAGCGCTGCCCGTCCTTGACCCGCACCGCGCATGCGCTTAGAATCAGTCGACCGCCTGGACCCGAGAGATACACCCTCTGGCATTTCCGGAACAGATCTCGGCAGTGTGGTCCGCACAAGGGAGGATACTCTGATGGCAGAAGCCACGTTTGAATCTGTTCGCGCGATCATTACGGAGCTGTTGGGCGTTGAGTCTGTAAAGGTAACCGAGACTGCCCGCTTCCGCGAGGACCTGGGTGCGGACTCGCTCGACCTGGTGGAATTGATCATGGCCTTCGAGGAGAAGTTTGGCGCCGAAATCTCCGACGAGGATGCACAGAAGATTACGACCGTGGGTGAGGCGGTCAAGTACATCGCCTCGCGCTCGCCGAAATAGGCGGGCGGGGGGCTTGCGCCAGGCGCAAGCCAGTCGTCGGACAGTTGCGAAAAGCAGCGGGCGAGGTCTCCTCGGCGGAGGCCTCGCCCGCTTTTGATTCCTCGGCATGCCGTCCGGCCCGTCGATGCAACTCCAGAGTCAAGGTTGCAAGAAGCAGTCGGCCTCCAGGGATCTCCAGTCGGGCAGGTCTTCAAGACGCATCCAGCCGCCGAGCAGGGGATGGACCTGGCGCACGAGTTCGGCGAGATGTAATGCGACGACCCGCATGGCGAAGTGCGCACTGGGGCGCGCTCGCAGCTCGCACAGATGAAATGTCTCTCGCAAGTTAAGAGTCATCAAGAACCGACGCAGGTACCCGTTGGGAACGACGTACCCGGCGAGGGCCAGGTTCTCGCGGGCGATCTTCTCGTAGGTGTCACGCGCCGCGTCCATGGCCCGGCGGTAGTTGTCAAGCAGGTTGGCCTCGGCCATCCAGCGCGGTGTGACATAACCCAGCTCGCACGTGAGCGGCGCGCTGGTCAGGCTGAGCATGCGGTGGCGCTTGGCCTCGAAGTAGGCCCCCTGGTCGGCCACCACCTCGACCGTGTAGGTCACGTGCTCAAGTTCACGCGAGGGGTGATCCCATTGCCCCATGTCCCCCAACAGCACCTGAGCGGCGGCGCGGCGTGCCTCGGGTGACGCCTCCATCGCGCGGAGCGCCTGCGAATAGGCCAGACCTTCGGTGCGGACGACGGCCGCTGCCAGCGCACGCGCTTCCGCGGCTGCATCCGCATGGCGCAGAAACATGCCCCCCGCCGGGCCGAAGGCCTCCGCCTCAGCCCCGCCCGAGATGTCGTGCTTCATGAGTCCGGGGTTCGTCTGCGCTAGCCGGCTCAGATAGGGGCTGGCCTGGGCATATTTGACGAGGGTCGGTACCTCCCGCTGAGCAACCTGGCGCACATCTTCGCCAATGTCGCGCACCTCGCCCAAGGGGTGGGAGAGCATCTTGCGAATGGCATGCTCGAGCGCGCGCGCGTTGAGGGTCACACCCACGTTGGCAAAGACCGCGCTCGGCAAGAGGTAGCGCGCCACATCCACGTAGCGCGAACGGATCCGGCTGTCCCAGCGCGCCTCGCTTTCGCCGTCCTCGCGCGGGAATGCGGACTGAGCCACCTTCTTGAGAGGTTCGAGCGATTGCAAGTAGGTATCGAGCAGAAGCTCGCACGTCTGCCGATACAGGTTATCGAGCGGTGAGCCGCGGATCTCCGCGGGCACCACGAAGGCCGTGCGATCCCACAATTGGTAACGCGTGCTCTTCTCGGTGTAGGATGCCAGACGGTTGGACTCGACGCATTCAATGGCCAGGCGCGAGATGTTCTCGAGCGCGATGTGCAGAACGGCGTGTTCGGCCACCGAGGCGTGGCCGTAGCCCACCACCCAACGTTCGTGGAATTGGGCTGAAGCTTCCTCACTCAGCGCGGAGGCGATCACGTCGAAGGACTCTGGAGAGCGGGAGGTCTTGGCGAAGGCGACCGCGATGGTCTCTGGGGAAAGCGAACGCGGGCTTAGAAGATATACGCGCCGGTCCTGCCCACTCATGGCCCCTCCCTCTCTGACGGTCCTGGGCGCGGAATCCCGGGTTCGTACTGCGGCCGCCTCGCTGTCGGGCGGGCTCGAAGACTCACCACGATCAACTCGAGCTGCGCAGGAGTACGCGGGTCTGCTGGATATCTGCGCGAATCTGCTGCAGCAGCGCTTCCACGCCGGCGAACTTGGCTTCGGCCCGCAGCCGAGCGACGAAGCTCACAGTCAGAGGCTGACCGTAGAGGTCTTCATCGAAATCGAGAATGTGAGTCTCGACCACTTGCCCCTCAGGTTGGCCGGCGAACGTCGGGCGGACGCCGATGTTGGTGACGCTCGGCAGGTGGCGCGCGCCCACCTCGGCCCATGTGGCGTAAACGCCTCGCGCGGGCACTGCCCGCGCTTCCCACACGGCCACATTGGCCGTGGGGAAGCCTAGCGATGCTCCTCGTTGCGCGCCGTGGACCACTTGACCCGTGAGGGCAAAGGGCCGTCCCAGGCAGCGACTGACTTCAGCCATGTCACCCTCGCTCAGTGCGAGCCGGATGCGGGTGGACGAGATGGGTGCCCCATCTTCGATGAGCGGGTCGACGATGTGCACCTCGAAGCCCAATTGGGCGCCCGCGCGAGTGAGGTACTCCCGACCGCCCTCCCGATTGTGACCCAG
Source organism: Anaerolineae bacterium (assembly GCA_041479415.1). Classification (GTDB taxonomy): domain Bacteria; phylum Chloroflexota; class Anaerolineae; order Anaerolineales; family RBG-16-64-43; genus RBG-16-64-43. The sequence continues at coordinate 2,718 of JBGOXY010000110.1, read as the reverse complement.
GGCGAAATCCATCCCCGCCCACAGCGAGCGCATCCCCAGGTCGGCAACCAGGCGCGAGATGATGTCGGTGGCACTCGTATGCGAGAACTCGAGGGTAAACGGATGCGTGATGACGACTTCCACCCCGAGTTTCGCCAGCAGCGCGGCGCGCTCTTCGGGCGTCGTGAGATATAGCGTGGAAGAACGCCGGCCGAGGACGACCGAGGGGTGCGGAAAGAAGGTGAGCACGGTGGGCGTGCCCCCTTGGGCATGAGCCTCGGCCACCATGGAACGCACCAAGTGCTGGTGGCCGCGGTGGACGCCGTCGAACGACCCCACCGCCAAGAAGGCCTTCTGCAATCGGACACCGTCAAGCGTTGGGAAGTGCTGCATCGAACCTCAAGCTTCGGTCAGGACTTTTCGCGGCAGCCAGTGCCGCCCCTCGGCATCGGCCTCGACGATGGCCACCAACTCGCCCTCGGGGTCGACCGCCTGGGCCCTCCCCTTGGCGTCGGCGGCTTCAATGGCCATGCCGCGCTGCACCTGGGCGACCTGTTCGGGGGTCAGTTCAAGCAGGCGCCAGCCTTGCAATACGGCCGTGGCCGGTAACGCAATGCTCGGCCAGGTGGGCGGGTCGAAGCGTGCGTGCAGTTCGTCAAGGGCAATGGCTTGGTCGATCGTGAAGGGGCCCAGGCGCAGGCGACGCAGCGACTCCAGATGCGCCGGCGACCCCAGCCGCTCGCCCAAATCGCGCGCCAGCGAGCGCAGATAGGTGCCGCGCGAGCAGCGCACCCGGATGCGGGCCTGCGGCGCCTCCCAGCCCAGCAGCTCGATGCGATAGATGCGAATCATGCGCGGCTCGAGATCGACCACTTCGCCCTTGCGCGCCAGCTCGTAAGCCTTGCGCCCTTCGATCTTGACCGCCGAATAGGCAGGAGGCGTCTGAAGCGATTCTCCCTCGAAGGAGGCCAAAGCCTGTTCGAGCGCATCGCCCGTGAAGGCCACCGGCCCGGAGGCCGTAACTTGCCCGGCCGCATCGTGGGTCGATGTGGATTGCCCGAAACGTACGACGGCTTCGTATTCCTTGTCGGATTCGAGGAGGTACTCGGCCAGGCGGGTGGCTCCGCCGAGCAGAACCACCAGCACGCCGGAGGCCGATGGGTCGAGCGTGCCGGTGTGGCCGGCCTTGCGGATGTGCGTGCCGCGCCGAACCATATTGACCACATCGTGCGACGTGGGGCCGATGGGCTTATCGACAATAAGGAGTGCAGGCCGAGCCACCGACTAGCCTCCGCCGGGCAGCGTAGGAGTGTGCCCGCGCAGCCACTCGCGTGTCGCGGCGATAACCCGCGCTTGCACGTCGTCCAGTGTGCCCTGCACGGTTGCGCCCGCAGCCGCCGGGTGGCCGCCTCCGCCAAAGTGGGCGGCCAGCGCGCTGACGTCTGCCCCATTGCGTGCCCGCCAACTGACTTTGGTGCGCTCCAGGTCTTGCTCGACAAAAATCACAGCCACCGCCGTCCCTTCGATGGTGGACAGGATGTTGATCAGGTCTGCATCGTCACGCCCGGGGTAGGCGGCCGCGGTGCGGTCGGCCAGGCTGAGCGCCGTCCACACCAGCGTGTCGTCCCGCTGCAGGCGGGCCAGCCCGGCCGCCCAGTAGCGCGTCGCCGCGAAGCTGCGCCGGTACAAGCTGGCTTCGACGAGTGCGGGCAGATTGGCTCCGGCCTCCATCAGCCGGCGCGTGTTGGCCATCGTGCGCAGGCTCACGTTTGAGGTTCTGAATCCGAGCGTATCGCTGACCACGCCCGTCAGGAGGCAGGTAGCGGCCTGCGGGGAAAGTGCCAGGCCAAGTGCCTCGGCCAGTTCGCATACCACCTCGGCCGTCGCCGAAGCCTCGGCATCCACCAGATTGACCTCAGCGAAGAGCGTATTGGTCACATGGTGGTCGATATTGACCGATGCGGGGCACGGCATCGGCGTCGCGAATTCGCCGATGCGGTTGGCATCCGAACAATCAAGCAGCAGACATACATCGGCCGCGGCCGGCAGCGTGTCCAACACGCTCTCGCTCCCCGGAAGGAAGCGGAATGAGGCGGGCACACCGTCGCGGCTCACGGCGCTCACGCGGCGCCCCGCCGCCTGAAGCATCCAGGCCATGCCCAGCAGAGACCCGAGCGCGTCGCCGTCGGGGCGTTCGTGCGTCAGCAGGAGGATGTGGCCGGCCTCGTGCAGCGCACGCCGCGCACGCTCGACGGTCCCCTTATCCATGATTCTCCGCGGGGCGTGTGCCTTCGCCAGGATCCTTCAGCCGGTCGATCAAACCCTCCAGCCGCTCAGCGCGTTCCGGCGTGGGGTCCCAGTGGAACCGCAGCTGAGGGAATGTGCGCAGCGGGATGCGCGCCGCAAGTTCATGGCGCACGTGGCCGCGCGCGCCTTCCAGGGCCTTGAGGATCTCCGCCCGCCGGCTCGCATCCGCCTCGACCGCGCTGACGTGCACGTCGGCAAAGGCGAATTCGCGATCCACCCGCACGTCGGTGACCGACAGCCCCTGGAATCGCGGATCCACCAGGTCGCGCAACATGAGGTCGGCGATCTCCTGGCGGATGCGTTCGGCCAGGCGCTGAGCGCGGGCAACGCTTGGCATCGGACCTAAACCGTTTCCATCACGATGCATTCCAGAACGTCGCCCGCCTGGAAGCCTTCGAATCCCTTGACGGCCACGCCGCACTCGAAGCCCTG
>JBGOXY010000109.1:0-7753 GCA_041479415.1 Anaerolineae bacterium | reverse complement strand
AGCCTCGCGGTACTCGCCGCCGAAATCGGCTCGGCGGGTGCCGGGTATGGCGTGCCCGCCAGAACAGGTAGTGCGACTGGAATTGAGGTCGGGCTGGGTTCAGCCGTTGGCGCGCTGGTTGGCCGAAGGGTCGAGGCGGCCTGGGCCGGCGCGAGTGTGGCGGTTGGCGCTGGGCCTGAGCCCGATTCGGATGCGGAGGGGCTGCTTGGGGCAGACGTGACAGATGTGGCCGGTAGAGCCGAGTTCGAGGTGCATGCGCTCATGAAAACGAAAGCCGCGAGGAGGGAAGCAAGCCTGGGTAGGATGACCGGTCTCACACTGCACCTCTGTGGGATGAATTGGAGAACGAGTGTCTATTCTATCAGTATTAGGCGGGGCCGGGATCGGTTGGTGAATCCAGTGGATTGGGCTTGCCGTGCCAAGTTGGGCAGCATTCGCGCGACGCAGCCATGTGGGAGTTATTCGCGACGTAGCTGCGCGAGCGCAAGTCGCCACCTCGAATATTCGCTCGACTTCCGCTCCCGCCGTTTGTCTGCCAGGACTCGGGCGCGCGACGGCCCCTCCCGTGTTCAGGGAGGGGCCGCATTGATGAGTCGCGTTTCGGCCGGATGCGGCTCAGTTGTTTTTCGTCTCGCCCAGCACGACCGTTACGGTCATCTTACTGGCGCCGCGCATCAGTCCGATTTCCACTGCGTCGCCGGCCTTGTGCTGAAACAGCAGGTTGAGGAAGGAGTGCGTCTCGTCCAGCGCTACGTCACCGAGGCGGGTGAGCAGATCTCCGCGCTGCATGCCGGCTTTGGCCGCCGGGCTGCCGGCTGCGACTTGCGTCAGATATACCCCCCACTCGGCCGGCAGGTGATAGGCCGCGGCGGCATCGGGTGTGACTTGCTGCCAGCGGATGCCGAGATATGGGCGCGAGACATACCCCTTCTGGATGATTTGCTCGGCGACCGCCTTGGCAGTATTGACCGGGATGGCAAACCCAAGCCCCTCGGCGATGGCCCCGCTGCCGCTGCTGCGCACGACCAGGGTATTGATACCGATCACCTCGCCCGCCAGATTGACGAGCGGCCCGCCCGAGTTGCCGGCGTTGATGGCCGCATCGGTCTGGATCAGCCCCTCGATCTGGTAGCCCTGGCCGGTGTCAATGGAGCGGCCGGTGGCGCTGACCACACCCACCGTGACCGTGTTCTTGAAGTCGCCGAGGGGCGAACCGATGGCGATGACCATCTCCCCCGGGTTGAGCACATCCGAGTTGCCCAAAGTGGCCGCGACCGTCGCCGGGTCCGCGGCCTTGAGCACCGCGAGATCGGCATAAGCATCCGTGCCGACCACCGTCGCCTGTTCCTGGCGACCATCCGAAAGGACGATATTGACATCCTTGGCTTGTTCAACGACGTGGTTATTGGTCAGCAAGTACCCCGAGCTGGAAATAAAAACTCCGCTGCCGCTCACCTTCTGCTCGCCGGTTGGCCCGAAGAAGGAGACTTGGCTTGGGATTGTGCCGACCACCGTCACTACCGATGGGCCGACAGCCTGCACCGATTTCGTGATCGTCGTTTGCACGTCGGTGGTGTTGATCGAGAGCGTGCCCGGCTGGCTGTTACCGACGAGCGGAGCGGCCGAGGCCGACTGGCTCACAGCGGTGATCGCGGACGACGATCCTTGGCGCACGGCCCGGTAGACAACCGCGCCGCCCACGACTGCGCCGGCAGCCCCCGAGGCGCCCACCAAAGCTAGTACCAACGCGGCGAATGCGACACGTTTCCACAACATAGAGAACCTCCCTTTGGACAATCCCCTCCCAACGCCTGCCCGACGGCTCTCGATGCGCCTCGCGCGGCCCCGCAATCTCCAGCGCGTGGTTCGTGCGGCTCGTTCGCCTTTCCGAGGTTGCCACCGAGGCGCGGGTCGCCTTGTCAGGACGAGCTATCCAAGAGACGCATTATGCGAACCAGTTGTGGAGAACCGGTGAATCCCCGATGTGAGGCGGATGAGACCTGTGTCGGGGAAGGGAATCCGGCCGCCGGGCTCGTCAGCCAGGTTCCGCCATGTCACCCGCGGGGTGCTGTGGGGGCGGCATGCACTCCCGATGGAACTTCACAGGTGGGGCTTGCCGTGGCCGTTCGAACCGCACGGGCCGCCGCGCAAGAAGGTTGGTCTGTGGAGGGGGGTCCTACTCGCCCTCGATGCGGCGGATGACCTTCTTCAGCCGCGCAGTTTGTGATGGCGACAATTCCTTGCGCCGCTTTTCCAACACGCCCAGGAATTCCTTCGAGTTGCTCTTGGTCACGGCACACAGCATACTTTCGGCATGGGTGGGCACGTCGCGAGGGATGCAGGTGCGTACGTGGCCGATGAGAATTGGAAACAGGACTTTGCGATACCTCGGGGTGGCGGCCGCCACACGGGCCATCGTTCTCACGCCCCAGACTAGTGTGATGACCGTCCCCCGCTTCGTGACACGTACGACGTCCTCGATACTCTGCCAGATTTCTTTGGGCCGCCTGTCGGCGACGCTCGCCAGGGCGATCATCGCACCCCACACCATCCGGTTTTCCTTGTCTCGCAGCAGCTTGAGGAAATCGTCCACGTAGTCGGCGATGAGGCCGGGATCGATATAACCGATCTCGTAGAGCACCTTGAGACAATCGCTGCGGATGCTCCTATTCTTGTTCCACAAGTTCTCGGCGATTTCCTGGATGCCCCGCCGGTCCTTTGATATGGCAAGGGCCCGGGCAAGCTCTTGATTCGGGATCTCACCGCGCCGGTTCTGGAAGAAGGCGATCTTGTTCAAGGCAGACATATTGGACGTCTCCCGCATTGATTGCTCAAGAAGGTACATCGGGGCTTGTCGGGTGAATTGGCCCCGCGCGCCGTCATTTTACGATGATCTTCCGGCCGTGCCAGCCCTCTCCAGCCGCGTCGTCACAGTCACCGCAACCCCAGCTCGAGTGGAACCGCTCGGGTCACATCATCGTCCTCGCGTGACATGCGTTGCACGCCCTCCAGCACTCTCAGGCGCACGGCATCTCTCCTTCCTGTTGGAGCTCGGCGACGCTATGCCCTTTCCCCTTTTTCCGCTGGGGCACGGCATGCCATGCCCGAACAGAATCATTAGGGGGCCCGCCGTGCCTGGAATTAGGCCGCGGTGCGCGGGCCGATGCCTCGCACCTTCTGAATCTCGAGGCCAATTCCCTCCGATAGGCCGATTCGCCTACTGCATCGAGCGCCAACCGGCCGCATCCACCAGTTGCTGCCAGGACTATGCTGGGGTGCATCGCATGGCAGGGCCGGGTCAGCGCCGATCGCCGAGTGGAGAGGCTCACAGCGTGCTGGACTTCGGCAATCGCCCAGCCCCCTGCCCGGCATCGAGTGACCGACGGGACAAGCGCCTCGAGAGGCCCCGTCCAGCCCGACACCGGCGCTCCAAGCACTCAGACAGCCGCATGCGACCCGCACCTAATGGTGTCCACGGACGGAGAGGTAGAATGAACAGATGCGGACGAACGGCCGTGATTCGATCATGAACCGAGCGCCGCGGTGGTTGATCGCTTTTGCCGTCCTGGGTGGCCTGTTCGTCGGCCTGCCGTGGCTTGCCCCTCTCCTGATGCATTGGGGCTGGAGCGCCGGCGGAAATGCGATCTACTTCGCCTACTCGTTCGTCTGCCATCAGTTGCCGGAACGGTCGTATTTCCTTTTCGGCGAGAAGCTGACCTATGGCCTGTCGGAAATCCGCACCGTCTGGCCGGAGGCCGCCAATCCGATGATCTTGCGACAGTTCACTGGCACGCCGCAGATGGGATGGAAGGTCGCCTGGTCCGACCGTATGGTCTCGATGTACACTAGCCTGTGGCTGACGATGATTGTCGGATGGATATTGAGAAGGCGGCTGCCCACGCTCCCCTTGTGGGGGCTCGTGCTGCTTGCGCTGCCGATGGTCGTTGACGGCAGCACGCATCTCGTCAGCGACGTGGCCGGCATCGGGCGTGGCTTTCGCGACGCGAATCTCTGGCTAACCGTGCTCACCGCAAACCGCCTCTCCCCCGCCTTCTATGCCGGAGATGCGTGGGGCTCGTTCAATTCGCTGATGCGCCTCGTAACCGGGCTGCTCTTCGGTGGCGGCGTCGCCTGGTTTGGCGTGCCGTATCTGAGTGCCTTCGAGATCAAAGCGGAGCCCACTGCTATGCCAAACCTGGCGCTCGTCAACCTATCCCCCATTCGCGACATATCTCCCAAGGGTTAGGCATGAGTTCAGCTTCGCGCGTGATCCGTGTTCTCCTGGCCGACGATCATGCCGTGGTTCGGGCGGGCATCCGCCAATTCCTGCAGCAGGCGCCTGGCATCCAGGTGGTGGGCGAAGCCGAAGACGGCGAGCAGGCGATGCGGTTGATCGAAAGCCTGACCCCGGACGTGGCCGTGCTCGACGTGCAGATGCCCAAAGCCACCGGCATCGAGGTGGCCCGTTGGGCGCGGACCAAGATGATGTCGGTGGGGATTCTCATCCTCACCGCCTACGACGATACACCCTACGTCATCGCCGTCCTGGAGGCGGGTGCCCACGGCTACATGCTGAAGACCGCCGAACCGCAGGAGATTGTCCAGGCCATTCGCGATGTTGACGAGGGCAAGTCCGCGCTGGATATCGAAGTAGCACGCCGCGTTCTGGCTCAGAACCTCAAGCGCGAAGAGCTCGGCGTGCAGGCGCTGACTGAACGCTAACACGAGGTGCTGCGTCTGACAGCACGCGGATACACCAACAAGGCCATCGGCCTGCAACTGGAAATCAGCGACCGCACGGTGCAAGGCCACCTGGCCCACATCTTCGCCAAGCTTCAGGCGGCCAGCCGCACCGAAGCCGTCATGCGCGCCGTCTCGCTAGGATGGCTCACCTCCGAGGAGCTGGCGTTGTGAAGCAGGCTTCCCTCCGCATCCCGCCCTCCTTCTTTCCTCCTGGCCGGTCATGAAACCCCGTCTGGGTTTGATGCTGCAACTCTTCTTCTTCATCGTCCTGCCCTTGGCCGGCCTGCTATTGGTCGTTTCCTTCGGCAGCGTGCTGGTACACCAGGGTGAGATGCGCCGCCTGGTGGGCGAACGCGACGTGCTTGCGGTGCGGGCCGCGGCCGAGACGCTGCGTGCAGAGATCGAGCGGCGCGAAGTTGAAGTAGGCGCGTTGGCCGAGCGCAACGGTCCCCCGGAGACGTTTCTGGCCGAGTCCGCCTTGGCCCACGATGACTTCGACCTGGGGTTGGCATGGGTCGACCGTCTGGGGCATGTGCTGGCCCAGACACCATGGAATAGCCTGCTCGCGGAGCCTGGGTCGATGGCCCGTGGAGCCGCGACCACGGATGTGCAATTGACCGTGGTCACCCAGTCGAACGGTCGGCCGGCGGCGTTGGTCTCAGCCTGGAGCGCAGACGGCGAACATGCGGTGATCGGCGCCTTCACCCTCGATCCGCTCTTCGAGCGCACGTCCCGCCAAATCCTGCCTGGCAATCCCTTCATGCGCATCGCCGTCGTCGACGAAGACCGCCGCGTGCTATATGCCGACCCGGCGGATGGCTTCGAGGGTTCCCTTCAAGACCATGCCGGGGTCAGCCAGGCGCTCGCAGGGCAAAGCGGAACCACGTACGTCGCGGCTGGCAGCAGCGAGCACGTGATGGCCTTTGCCCCGGTGGGCCGATGGGCGTTGCTCATGGAAGAACCCTGGCAGCAAGTGGTCAGCCCGCTGCTTAATACCTCCCAGGTCGGGCCGCTGGTCATGGCGCCTCTGCTGCTGATGATGGTGATCGCTCTGTGGTTCGGCGCCCGGCAGATTATTCAACCCTTGCAGCAACTGGAGGCGCAGGCTGCCAGGTTGGCCGCCGGCGATTTAGCGCCCATCACGCCCGCGGTCGGCGGCATCGAGGAAATCCGCCGCCTGCAGAAGGCCTTGCTGGGCATGGCGCAACAACTGCAGGCCGCGCAGGCCAGCTTGCACCACTACATCGGGGCCATCACCGCCGCCCAGGAAGAGGAACGGCTGCGCCTGGCGCGCGAGCTGCACGATGTAACCCTGCAATCGCTCATCGCACTGAAGCAGAGGCTGCAACTTGCCGCGCCGGCCGCCGAGGATGCGGCGCACCTTGCCGCACTGGATGAGATGCAGCAGTTGGCGGATGCGACCATCCTGGACCTTCGCCGGACGATGCGCGCACTGCGGCCGATCTACCTCGACGATTTGGGACTGGTGCCGGCGCTCGAAATGCTTGCCCGTGAGGCCGCTCAGCCGGGGTTGGTTGTGGAATTCAAATGCGAAGGCCACGTCGAGCGGCTCGGCCCCGCAGCGGAACTCGCGCTATACCGCATCGCGCAGGAGGCGCTGAACAACGTCCAGCGACACGCCCATGCAACACGCGCCGATCTGACGGTGACCTTCGGCGACGAGCGAGCACAACTCGTGATTGCCGATAGCGGGCTCGGTTTTCAGCCTCCTACGAGCCCGGGCGCATTTGCCGCCCACGGCCACTTCGGCCTGCTGGGCATGCGCGAGCGGGCCGACCTGATCAGCGCCAGTCTCGAAATTCTTTCAGCCCCCGGGCGTGGGACGACGGTTCGCGTCAGTCTGCCGATACCCGCCCCCTCTTCCATCACCCCCTCCGCCTGACAAAGGACATAGGCCATATGGCGTGCGTGGCCTCGCGCCGTCCGGCGCTTCGGCCTGCCGACCCGCCCGGGTACCATTGGCAGGATGGCCAGATTCAAGCTCATTCCTCCAGTATCCCGGCCTTTCCGTACAACGGGGCTCCTCGCCACCGTGTTTATTCTGACCATTTCTCTGCAGGGATGCGGAACCTCCGCGGCCGCTGGACAATTGCACCTGATGCCCATGGAAGGCCTGCCCGAAGCGATCCAGCACGCGCCCAGCGCGGTGCGCGTGGCCTACCAGTTCGCCGCCGCCAACCCTGAGGTACTGCGCGCCCTGCCTTGTTACTGCGGCTGCGGAAACGTCGGCCACACCTCGAATCTCGATTGTTATCTTGCGGACATCGACGAGAGCGGCACGATCACGTTCGACAATCACGCTTTGGGCTGCACTCTATGCGTCGACATCACTCAAGATGCGATGCGCCTGCTGCGCGAGGGCCGTGAGCTGCCGGCCATCCGCGAATATGTCGACGCGCGTTACGCGCGCTTCGGTCCATCCAACATGCCCTGAGGCGCGCCACGCGTGATCACCGACCGCCGACCTCGCCTCGCACGCCTCGTAAGCTGGGGGCTCATCACCTCAGCCGCGGCGGCGCTTGCCGTTATCCCGCTACCCACCGTGCACACCGCGCCGCGGCATGTCACGCTGCGGGTCGAGGCGGCGCAGTACGCCTTCGCACCCTCCGAACTCAGTGTGAATGCCGGCGATACGGTGACCCTCGAACTGGTGAGCACCGATGTTGTACACGGGCTGTATGTGGATCAGTACGATCTGGGGGTGGAAGCTGACCCGGGTCAAACCTCGCGCCTCACCTTCGTGGCCGACAAACCCGGTTCGTTCCGCATCCGCTGCAACGTGGCCTGTGGGCAGTACCACCCTTTCATGATTGGGCGCCTGACGGTGGGCACGCCAATCGCCTTTTGGCGCGCGGCGGGCCTTGCTCTTCTAGCATTGGCCGCGATTCTCCTCGGCGCGGTACGCCCGGCGCGTGAGGCACCGGCCCGATGAAGACGCGCAACATGGTCCTCAGCACACGTGGGACGAACCTGCTCAAGAAGCGCGGGT